>NZ_JTLA01000030.1:0-175202 GCF_000799055.1 Ensifer sp. ZNC0028 | reverse complement strand
GCACCGGTGGTGATGGTGGCACGGGTGGCGATGGTGGCGGCACAGGCGGCGATGGCGGTGGCACCGGTGGTGACGGTGGTGGCACCGGTGGTGACGGTGGTGGCACTGGTGGTGACGGTGGTGGCACGGGCGGAGATGGCGGCGGCACCGGCGGTGATGGTGGCGGCACGGGCGGCGACGGCGGTGGCACGGGTGGCGACGGTAGTGGCACGGGCGGTGACGGCGGCGGTACCGGTGGCGATGGCGGCGGAACCGGTGGTGACGGAGGCGGTGGCGGTAAGACCAAGCACGCCAACAACGGCTTCGGCAACGGCGGCGGTGACGGCGTTCCCGGCAAGTCGAAGCACAGCGACGTGAAACGCTGATTCCTGGAAAAAACATCGAGGGCGCGCCGCATCGGCGCGCCCTCTTTCTTTTGCGAACCACGTTGCGATCGCCCCGTGCCGGGCGAAACAATCGGCTCTCCGTCGATAGGAGTCGCCGGCTGCCCTCTTGCTCCTTAGTTCAGGCCGAAGGGGCCGGACGACGAACGGTCAGGCCAGCATTCCGTTGATCAGGCGCTGACAGCGCTCGGCCATGTAATCGATCATTAGCCGCACCTTCGGGTCCTGGAAACGCTTGTGCGGATAGATCGCCGCAAGCTGCACGCTGAGCGGCGGCGTTTCGGTGAGGATCGGCACCAGCGCGCCGGAATTGATGTGGGACTTCACCTCGAACAGTGGCTTGTTGATGATGCCGCGGCCGTCGAGCGCCCATTGGGTGAGCACATCGCCATCGTCGGAATCATAGGGGCCGGTGACTTCGAGCTTGCGCACGCCTTCCATGGTCTGGAGCGTCCAGAAATACTCCTTCGAACCGGGATATCTGAGCAGCAGACAGTCGTGCTTGTCGGCGATGAGTGCGTCGGGCGTCTGGGGAATGCCCCGCTTCTCGAAATAGGCCGGTGCCCCGCAGACAACGCGCTCGCAATTCATGATGCCGCGCATGCGCAGGTTCGAATCTTCGAGGATGCCGAGCTTGAAGGCGACGTCGACGCCTTCCGACAGGATATCGACATTGTGGTCCGACAGGCGAAGCCGCACTTCGATGTCGGGATACTTGTCGTGAAACTCCGGAATGCCCGACGCAATCAGGCGCCGACCTATCCCCAACGGCGCGGTAATCTTGAGCGCCCCCTTTGGATTGTGCGAGAGATCGGCGATCGCGTTTTCCGCTTCGTTGACCGCTTCGAGGATCTTCACCGCGCCATCGTAAAAGACGCGGCCGTGCTCCGTCGCAGTCAGCTTGCGCGTCGTCCGATTGAACAGGCGAACGCCCATGTGGCGTTCCAACTCTTTGATTCTATTGCTTGCAACCGCCGGCGTCACGCGCTGGTCGCGACCGGCCGCCGACAGGGTTCCAAGCTCTACGACGCGTACGAAGACGCGCACATTGTCCAGATAAGACATGCCTTCGTCCCACTCCTCCAGGCTCTCTCTAGCCTATCCATTCCGTCGCTATTTTATAGATTTTTTTGAAAGTGTTGGTGAAGCAGCGACGTTCCCGCGACCTCCAGCAATGACACATAATGGCGAGAGGAGAAATGGGAGAATTTCATGTACGACTATGCCATCGCCTGGGATTGGCTGACCTTTGCCGTGAGATGGCTGCACGTCATCACCGCCATAGCATGGATCGGTTCGTCCTTTTACTTCGTCGCCCTCGACCTCGGTCTGAAGAAACATCCCGGCCTGCCCGTCGGCGCCTATGGCGAAGAATGGCAGGTGCACGGAGGTGGCTTCTACCACATCCAGAAATACCTGGTTGCGCCGGCCAACATGCCCGAGCACCTGATCTGGTTCAAATGGGAGTCCTACGTCGCCTGGCTCTCCGGTTTCGGCATGCTCTGCCTGGTCTACTATGCCGGCGCCGACCTCTACCTGATCGATCCGAACGTGCTCGATGTCTCGAAGCCGGTGGCAATCGCCATTTCGCTTGCCTCGATCGCCTTTGGCTGGCTCGCCTATGACACGATCTGCAAGTCACCACTCGGCCGTGACAACACGCGACTGATGGTGCTGCTCTACTTCATCCTGGTCGCGATGGCCTGGGGCTACACGCAGCTCTTCACCGGCCGCGCCGCCTTCCTGCATCTCGGTGCGTTCACCGCAACGATCATGTCGGCCAACGTGTTCTTCATCATCATTCCGAACCAGAAGGTGGTCGTCGGCGACCTGATCGCCGGCCGCACGCCGGACGCTAAGTACGGCGTGATCGCCAAGCAGCGCTCGACCCACAACAACTACCTGACGCTGCCGGTTCTGTTCCTGATGCTGTCGAACCACTACCCGCTGGCCTTCGGTACCCAGTACAACTGGATCATCGCCTCGCTGGTCTTCCTGATGGGCGTCACCATCCGCCACTATTTCAACACTCGCCACGCCAACAAGGGCAACCCGACCTGGACCTGGCTTGTGACCGCACTTCTCTTCGTTGCGATCATGTGGCTTTCGACCGTGCCGAAGATTCTCTCGGGCGGCGATGAGACAAAGATTTCCGCCGCGCAGCAGCCGTTCGTGACGGCGGAAGCCTTCCCGAAGGTGCGCGACACGGTGCTTGGCCGCTGTTCCATGTGCCATGCCAAGGAGCCGGGCTGGGAGGGCATGATCGTTCCGCCGAAGGGCGTGACGCTCGAGACCGACGCCGAGATCGCCAATCACGCGCGTGAAATCTACCTGCAGGCCGGCCGCAGCCACGCGATGCCGCCCGCCAACGTGACCGCGGTGTCGGACGAGGAGCGCCAACTGCTCGTCGCCTGGTACGAATCCGTGGTGAATGGAGGAAAGACCCAATGACCGATCTCTTGATCCGCGGCCGCGTCCTCACTTTCGTCGATGAGCCCAAGGGCATCGACGACACCGCCTCCTATCGCTACTTCGAAGACGGTGCCGTGCTGGTGCGCGGCGGCAAGGTCGCCGATATCGGCGAACATGCCGAGGTCGCCCGCCGTGCCGGCGCCGGCGTCAAGGTCGCCGACCATCGCCCCCATCTGGTGCTGCCCGGCCTGATCGACACGCACCTGCATTTCCCGCAGACGCAGGCGATCGCCTCTTATGGCGCCCAGCTTCTCGAATGGCTGAACACCTACATCTTCGTCGAGGAACAGAAGTTCCGCAAACCGGAGCATGCCGACCACATCGCCGGCCGCTTCATGGACGAACTGCTGGCCAACGGCACGACGACGGCCGCGGCCTATTGCTCGGTGCATCCGGAAAGCGTCGATGCCTTCTTCGGTGCAGCGGAAGCGCGCGGCATGCTGATGATCGGCGGCAAGGTAATGATGGACCGCAACGCGCCCGACGCGCTGCGCGACACGCCGCAGCAGGGCTATGACGAGACGAAGGCGCTGATTGCCAAGTGGCATGGCCGTGGCCGCGCGCACTACGCGATCAGCCCGCGCTTCGCCATCACCTCGACGCCGGAGCAGATGGAGGCGAGCCGCACGCTCGTTGCCGAGCATCCGGAGTGCTACGTGCAGACGCATCTCTCTGAGAACAGAGACGAAATCGCCTTCGCCACCTCGCTCTATCCGGAGGCGAAGGACTATACCGACATCTACGCGCGCTACGACCTGCTGACGCGCAAGACCCTGCTCGGTCACTGCATCTATCTGAGCGATCGCGAGATCTCGGTGCTGGCCGAAACCGGTGCCGTCGGCAATTTCTGCCCCACGTCGAACCTGTTCCTCGGCTCGGGTCTCTTCGACCGCGATCGTTTCGACAAGCTCGGCGCCCGCTGGTCGGTCGCAACCGACGTCGGCGCCGGCACCAGCTTCTCGATGCTTGAAACGATGGACGAGGCTTACAAGGTGCTGCACCTGCAGGGACAGCGGCTGACGCCGTTCAACTCCTTCTACCGCATGACGCTCGGCAACGCCCGGGCGCTCGACCTCGATGACCGTATCGGCTCGCTGCATGTCGGCGCCGATGCCGACATCGTCGTGCTCGACAGCCGCGCCAAGCCGTCGATGGACTTGCGCATGCGGGTTGCCGGTTCGCTTGTCGAGGAACTCTTCATCCTGCAAACGATGGGTGACGACCGTTGTGTCGCCGAGACCTATGTCGCCGGAAAGGCGATGAAGGGAACGGCACGCGCTTCGAAGGATGCAGCCACGACCACGGCAAAGAGCCTCGAAACCGCCTAAGGCGCATTCGCCCTTACTGCAGGGCTCGCCAGCATAGCTTACTAGAACGCCGCGTGTCCGGATTGGACGCGCGGCGTTTCTGTTGGTCGGGGATTAAAGCTCTTCCGGTCGCTTGCCGCCCATCGCCTTGGTCAGCGCATCGGCGCGTTCGCGAACGATGGGGCCGAAGGTCGAGAGCTTCTGGTCGCTCACGCGGACCGACGGACCGGAGATGGATATGCCGGCGATCGTTTCGCCATATTCGTTGAAGATCGGGGCGGCGACGCAGCGCATGCCGAGCGTGTGCTCCTCGTCGTCGACCGACCAGCCGCGGTGGCGGATCTCCTGGATATCCTTCAAGAGCGCCGGCAGCGTATCGCGCGTCTTGTCGGTGAAATGGGCAAGCTCGCGGCCGTGGAGCAGCTGGGCGATGTCCTTGTCGGACCAGGTGGACAGGATTGCCTTGCCGATGCCGGAGGCATGCACCGGACCCCGGCGGCCGGGACGGAAGAAGGCGCGCATGGGCGCGTGGCTTTCGACCTGCGAGATGAAAACGACATCGCCCCCCTCCTCGATGCCGATATTCGCCGTCTCGCCGCTTTCCTCCATCAGGCCCTTCAGAAA
Source organism: Ensifer sp. ZNC0028 (assembly GCF_000799055.1). NCBI lineage: Bacteria > Pseudomonadati > Pseudomonadota > Alphaproteobacteria > Hyphomicrobiales > Rhizobiaceae > Ensifer > Ensifer sp. ZNC0028. The sequence continues at coordinate 170,416 of NZ_JTLA01000030.1, read as the reverse complement.
CGGGCGGCTGATGGTTCCGAGCTTGCGAAAACGCAGATAGGCATTGCCGATCTCAAATGCCTTTAAACCGACTGTCCAGGCGCCCGTATCCGGGTCGTTCATCACCATGCCGTGGCCGGAAAGCGTCGTCAGCAGGCGGTGAACCGTGGACGGCGCCATGCCCGTCTCGTCGGCGAGCTGCGTCAAGGTCGAGCCGTCGCCTTCAGCCACCACCGTCAGCAGAGCGAGGCTGCGGTCCAGCACCTGGACGGATGAAGGGGCGGCATTCTCACCCGCCTTGCGCCCGCGTTTTCCCCTGCCGTTGCCGTCCATCGAAGCCTCTCTGCAAATCACATCTCTGCCCATCATCCTCTATCAGGCCCCGCTGCGATTTTCTCCGAATTGTTGAAAATCTTTATTTCCACATGATGGAAATGAATTCCATTTGCGTGTTGCGTATCGAGAATTATGGATTATGTTTTCAGGAAATAGGAGGAGTTCCCATGGCAAAGATGCGTGCCGTTGACGCGGCTGTTTACGTTCTGGAGAAGGAAGGCATCGATTGCGCCTTCGGCGTACCGGGTGCCGCCATCAATCCGTTCTACTCGGCGCTGAAGGCGCGCGGCTCGGTTCGCCACATCCTGGCGCGCCACGTCGAAGGCGCTTCCCACATGGCCGAGGGCTATACCCGCGCCAAGCACGGCAACATTGGCGTCTGCATCGGCACGTCGGGCCCGGCCGGCACCGACATGATCACCGGCCTCTATTCGGCCTCGGCGGATTCGATCCCGATCCTGTGCATCACCGGCCAGGCACCGCGCGCCCGTCTCGACAAGGAAGATTTCCAGGCGGTCGATATCGCCAAGATCGCAGCACCGGTCACAAAGTGGGCGGTCACGGTCATGGAGCCGGCGCTCGTTCCCTTCGTCTTCCAGAAGGCGTTCCACATCATGCGCTCCGGCCGTCCCGGCCCGGTCCTGATCGACCTGCCGGTCGACGTCCAGCTTGCCGAGATCGAGTTCGATCCGGACACCTACCAGCCGCTCGAGGCTTACAAGCCGAAGGCCACCCGCGCCCAGGCCGAGAAGGCGATCGCGATGCTCAACGAAGCGGAGCGTCCGCTGATCGTCGCCGGCGGCGGCATCATCAACGCCGACGCGTCCGATCTTCTGACCGAATTTGCCGAAATCACCGGCATCCCGGTTATCCCGACACTGATGGGCTGGGGCACGATCCCGGACGACCATCCGCTGATGGCCGGCATGTGCGGTCTGCAGACCTCGCATCGCTACGGCAACGCCAACATGCTCGCCTCCGACTTCGTTCTCGGCGTCGGTAACCGCTGGGCAAACCGCCATACCGGCAACGTTCCGACCTACACCGAGGGCCGCAAATTCGTTCACGTCGACATCGAGCCGACCCAGATCGGCCGCGTCTTCGCGCCTGATTTCGGTATCGTCTCGGATGCTGGCGCTGCGCTGAAGCTGTTCCTTGACGTTGCGACCGAGTGGAAGACGGCCGGCAAGCTGCGTGACTGGTCCGCCTGGGCGGAAGAGTGCCGCGAGCGCAAGCGCACCATGCTGCGCAAGACCCACTTCGACCAGACGCCGCTCAAGCCCCAACGCGTCTATGAAGAGATGAACAAGGCCTTCGGCCGCGACACCTGCTACGTCTCGACCATCGGTCTCAGCCAGATCGCCGGCGCACAGTTCCTGCACGTCTACAAGCCGCGCAACTGGATCAACTGCGGCCAGGCTGGCCCGCTCGGCTGGACCCTGCCGGCAGCGCTCGGTGTTCGCGCCGCCGATCCGGACCGGACGATCGTGGCACTTTCGGGCGACTACGACTTCCAGTTCCTGATCGAAGAGCTCGCCGTCGGTGCCCAGCACAAGCTGCCCTACCTGCATGTGGTCGTGAACAATTCGTATCTCGGCCTCATCCGCCAGGCGCAGCGCGGCTTGAACATGGACTTCGAGGTCAGCCTCGCCTTCGACAACATCAATGCGTCGGGTGATGCGGAGAAGGGCTACGGCGTCGACCACGTCGCGGTCGCCGAAGGTCTCGGCTGCAAGGCGATCCGGGTGCGCAGCCCGAACGAGTTCCAGGAAGCCTTCGACCGCGCCCGTGCCCTGATGGACGAGCACCAGGTTCCCGTCGTCATCGAGTTCATCCTGGAGCGCGTCACCAACATCTCCATGGGCGCCGACATCAATGCCGTCGTCGAGTTCGAGGAACTGGCGCTGCGCGGCGAGGATGTGCCGACCGCGATCACGGCCCTGCTCGACTGAGCCCCGAATGACTGAGGAGATGTGGGCGCTCCGCCGCCCGCGTCTCTCACAAGACAACACAAGGAGGAAACATCGCATGGCGAAGTTCGCTGCGAACCTGACAATGCTGTTCAACGAGGTGCCGTTCCTCGACCGTTTCGCCCTTGCTGCCAAGGCCGGCTTCGAAGGCGTGGAGTATCTGTTTCCCTACGAATTCGAGAAGGTGAGCCTGCGCGCCGAGCTTCAGCGCTACGGCCTGACCCAGGTTCTGCACAACCTGCCGGCCGGCAACTGGGCGAGCGGCGAGCGCGGTATCGCGATCCTGCCGGATCGGGTCGACGAGTTCCGCAAGGGTGTCGCCAGCGCCATCGACTATGCGACGGCACTCGATTGCAAACAGGTCAACTGCCTGGTCGGCATTGCGCCGATCGGTGTCTCCGAAGGTGTGCTTCGCAGCACGCTGGTCGCCAACCTCAAGCTTGCGGCGAGCGAACTCGGCAAGCAGGGCATTCGCCTGCTCATCGAACCGATCAACGACTTCGATATTCCCGGCTTCTACCTCAACACGGTCGAGCAGGCGGCTTCGATCATTGAGGAGGTCGGCAGCGACAACCTGTTCATCCAGTACGACCTCTATCACCAGCAGCGTACCCAGGGTGAGCTGATCGGCACCTACAAGCGTTTTGCCGATCGCATCGTCCACGTCCAGCTCGCCGACAACCCCGGCCGCAACGAGCCTGGCACCGGCGAGATCAACTATCCCTTCGTGTTCGACGCGCTGGAAGCGGCCGGCTACGACGGCTGGATCGGTTGCGAATACAAGCCCCGCACCACGACGGCCGAGGGCCTTTCCTGGCTCGGCGCAGAGCGCCAGCGCACCCAATCCGCAGACATCATCAAGATCAGGAGCTAAGCACCATGGCAACAATCGGTTTCATTGGACTGGGTATCATGGGCACGCCGATGGCGCGCCACCTGCAGGATGCCGGCCACACCATCGTCACCTCGAAATTCGTCATCCCGCCGCGCCAGGAGCTGCTCGACAACGGCCTCAAGTTCGTTGACTCGCCGAAGGCGCTGGCCGAAACCGTCGACACCATCATCCTGATGTTGCCGGATACCCCTGAGGTCAAGGACGTTCTCTTCGGCGAAAACGGCGTCGCCTACGGCCTTTCCAAGGGCAAGCTCGTCATCGACATGAGCTCGATCTCGCCGATCGAGACGAAGGAATTCGCCAAGAAGGTTCGCGAGACCGGCGCCGAATACATCGACGCTCCGGTCTCCGGCGGCGAAGTCGGTGCCAAGAACGCCTCGCTTTCGATCATGGCAGGCGGCGCCCAGGAAAGCTTCGACCGCGCCCTGCCGCTCCTGAAGCTGATGGGCAAGAACATCACGCTCGTCGGCGACTGCGGCGACGGCCAGGTCACCAAGGTCGCCAACCAGATCATCGTTGCACTGACGATCGAGGCGGTTTCGGAAGCCCTCGTCTTTGCGTCGAAGGCCGGCGCTGACCCGGCGCGCGTTCGCGAAGCGTTGATGGGCGGCTTTGCCTCCTCGCGTATTCTCGAAGTTCACGGCGAACGCATGATCAAGCGCACCTTCGATCCGGGCTTCCGCATTTCGCTGCACCAGAAGGACCTGAACCTGGCGCTCCAGGGAGCCAAGTCGCTCGGCATCTCGCTGCCGAACACCGCGGCAACGCAGGAACTCTTCAACAACTGCGCCGCCAATGGCGACAGCGGCCTCGACCACTCCGGCCTCGTCCGGGCGCTGGAGCGCATGGCGAACCACCAGGTCGCGTGACACGACCTTGAATGCGCATGACTCGTCCGGCGTCCCATTGTTCCGGGCCGGTCATGCGTCCGGGCGGCGGTTGGAGGAACCGCCGCCCGAGACTTTCATTAGGTTCCAACCGTGATTTGGGTTGGGATGACATGTATGGATGGAGCAACGCGACATCCTCCAGGGGGAGACCAATGCCAGCCATCACCGATCCACGCCGTTTCCTCGAAGCGCTGTTCACCTCGGCCGTTGCCGCGGCTGATCCGGAGAAGGTGATTGCCGCCAACCTGCCGGCGCGACCAAAAGGGCGCACGGTGGTCGTCGGCGCGGGCAAGGGGGCTGCCCAGATGGCGGCCGCCTTCGAGCGGCATTGGGATGGCCCACTCTCGGGCGTGATCGTCACCCGCTATGGCTATGCTGCCCCTTGCGAGAAGATTGAAGTTCTGGAAGCGTCGCACCCGCTGCCGGATGAAAACGGCCTGCTGGCCTCGAACCGTTTGCTCGCTGAAGTCAGTGGCCTGACGGAGGATGATCTTGTCGTCGCGCTTGTCTGCGGCGGCGGCTCGGCACTCCTGCCTTCGCCGCCACCCGGCCTGACGCTCGAAGACGAGATCGCCGTCAACCGGGCGCTGCTTGCCTCCGGCGCGCCGATCAGCGCCATGAATGCCGTGCGCAAGCACGTCTCGATGATCAAGGGCGGCCGCCTGGCCGCTGCAGCCTTTCCGGCCAAGGTCGTCTCGTTGATCGTTTCCGATATTCCGGGCGACGATCCCGCGCTGGTCGCCTCCGGCCCGACGCTGGCGGACGCCAGCACGCGCGAAGATGCACTGACACTGATCGAGCGCTACAGCCTGGACCTGCCGGCCAAGGTTATGGCCTGGATCAACAGCCCGGATAGCGCCGCCCCATCTCCTGACGATCCGCGTTTTGCCCGCAACGAAGTCCGGTTGATCGCATCCGCTTCCGTCTCGCTTGAGGCTGCGGCTGCCGAGGCGCGTGCCGCTGGCATCGAGGCGATCATTCTTTCCGATGCGATCGAGGGCGAGGCGCGCGACGTTGGCGGCGTGCATGCGGCGATCGCCCGGGAAGTCGCCGGCCGCGGTCGGCCGTTCACCAAACCGGTCGTCGTGCTCTCGGGTGGAGAGACGACCGTCACCATCCGCGGCAAGGGCAAGGGTGGCCGCAACAGCGAGTTCCTGCTGGCGCTGGCGCTTGGCATCGATGGCGCCAAGGGCGTCTCGGCGCTGGCCGCTGATACCGACGGCATCGACGGCTCCGAGGACAATGCAGGCGCCTTTGCGGACGACACCACTATTGCCCGCCTTGTGGCACAACGGCTGGATGCGGCGGCATTTCTGCAGAAGAACGACAGCTGGTCGGCTTTCGACGCGCTCGGCGATCTCTTCAAGCCGGGGCCGACCGGCACCAACGTCAACGATTTTCGCGCCATCCTGGTGCAGTGATACGCGCGTGGCGGGTGCATAGCCTGCCTGTCGCTAGCCACTTCACGCGAAGTGGCAACTGACCGAGCCGTAGACGCCGAAATCGGCGACGATCGTGTCGCCGCTCCTGGCTTCGAGCGTGCGGACGAACGACCCTGAAAGCACGATCTGGCCGGGCTCGATCGCGTCGCCGCATTGCGCCAGCCGGTTGGCAAGCCAGGCGATGCCGCGGGCCGGATGGTTGAGCACGCCGGCCGCAAGCCCGGTCTCCTCGATCACCGCATTGCGTGACACGATCGCCCCCATCCAGCGCATGTCGACCGTATCGGGACGCACGGCCCGGCCGCCGAGGATGAGGCCGCCATTGGCGGCGTTGTCGGCGATCGCGTCGACGAGGATGCGCGCCTTCTTTGTCTTCGGATCGGTGCGGACGATGCGGCTGTCGAGGATCTCCAGCGCCGGCATCACATAATCCGTGGCGTTCAGCACCTGCACGATGTTGACGCGCGGACCCTTGAGCCCGGTTTTCATGATGAAGGCGATCTCCGCTTCGACGCGCGGCTGGATGAAGCGGTCGGCGGGGATGCTTGCGCCGTCATCAAACAGCATGTTGTCGAAGAGCACGCCGGAATCCGGCGTGTCGATGCCGAGCGCCTGCTGCATGGCGTTGGAGGTCAACCCGATCTTCCAGCCGATGATGCGGTGGCCGTCGTCGCGTTTGCGCCGGACCAGGGCGGCCTGGATCGCATAGGCGTCCTCGACCGTCATTTCGGGATGCTTGAGCGAGAGGAGCCCGATCTGTTTTCGATCGCGCTCGGCCTGATGTAGGCTCTCGGCGGCCTTGGCGATCTCGGTTGCATTCAGCATGGTGCCCCCCGACTTCAGCGTCTTTTAGGATACACCAAGGTGGCGCCCGGCGCGCGTACCGTCTTTGGGCGATCAGATCGGTTGGCTCGCCAGCATCAGGCCGAGCCCGATAAGGATCGAGCCGCAGGCGCGCGGCACGAGATTGCCGGCGCCTGAGGCCAGCCGACCGAGCGTGAAGGAGGCCAGGAAGACCGCGGCGACATCGGCGACCGACAAGGCAAGGTTCACCAGCAGGCCGAACATCAGGAACTGCAACGACGTCGGCATCGCCACGGTCGGGTCCACGAACTGCGGCAGGAAGGTCACGAAGAACACGGCGGTCTTGGGGTTGAGGATCTCCACCACGATGCTGTCGCGCAGGACGCCGGGCTTGGCGGCTTCGGCATGGGTGGCGTGCTTGCCGACCCCGAGCAGCATGGTCGCGCCGAGCCAGACCAGATAGACGGCGCCGGAAAGCTTGATTGCACCATAGAGAAGCGGTGCATGGTGAAGCAGGGCGGCAAGCCCGAGCGTCGCGGCGGCGATGTGGACGTAGCAGCCGATATGGATGCCGAGCGCCGCCAAAAGGCCGGCCTTGCGGCCATGCGCCAAGGTCTGCGCCGTCATATAGAGAATGGCAGGACCCGGCATGAAGGCGAAGATCGCCGTTGCCAGTGCGAACGAAAACCAATGCTCCAGCGAAGGCATGGCTGCTCCTCCCAAATTAGCCGGCGCGCCCTTCGGCCGACGTCGTAACGTCGAACCAGGCTTGTCCCTGGCGCGATGTGGCGGGAGAACTACGCTTGGTTGTGTCCGGTTGACATACGGCAGGTGCCGTATTTCGGCGTTGGCGAAGGCCGGTCCGTTTTGCCGTGGTTAAGGGAAGATGACCGTCGCGGATTGAGGAAAGAAGGCGGGACGTCAGCCGATCGGCAGGCCGATACGGACCGCGTAGGCGGCGATCTCCGCCGCATTGTGCAGGCTGAGCTTGCGCATCAGGTTTTCGCGATGCTTGCGGGCGGTCAGCGGGCTGATGCCAAGGCGGTCGGCGGTTTCGCGCGCTGTCAGCCCTTGCGCGGCGAGAGAGAGGATCTGCATCTCGCGGCGGGTGAGGGGAATAGGGGAGAGCGCCGCATCGATTGTCGGCGGCGGCTGGTGGCTGCGGGGATCGTCGACGGCGAAGCGAACCGACTGGCTGAGATAGATCTCGTTTCTGAGCATTGCGTCGAGCGCCGCATTCAGTTCGGCCGGATCGCCGCTCTTGGTCAGGTAGCCGCTGGCACCGGCGGCGATCGTGGCGCGCACGGTTCGCGGCTCGATGTTTGCTGTCAGCACGAGGATCTTCATGCGCGGCGCGACCGTCCTCAGTTCGCTGATGAACTGTACGCCCGCAACGCCGGGCATGCCGAGGTCGAGGATCACCAGATCAGGACTGCTGGCGCGCACGACGGTCGTAAGCGTCTCGCCGTCGGCGGCCTCTGCAACCACCGATACGTGCCCCATGGTGGAGAGCAGCAGCTTCAGGCCCTCGCGAACGATGGCGTGATCGTCTGCCACCACAATCGTCAGCAGTTTGCGCATGTAAGCAATCCTTCATCGAATTCAGGCAATTCTCCGCGGATATCCGCGTTGCATCGAGATAGGAGCGGCAATGGAGACTCGCGAACACCTGCAACCTCTCCTGATAGGCTTATTATTTCGTCAATCTTACGCGGTGCTTTTTGCCAATTTCGCAATTCCATTGCCGGTTGCTTATGTTCTGCGCGACCTCGTATCCTGGGATCTGCTGCTTTCCTGGGGTGCCGCACTCTATCTGCTGACATTCGCCCGCATTCTTCTCGACTGGCGATACAGGCGGCAGGGGGATGAAGGGCGGACGCGGGACTGGAGGCTATGGGCTTGGCGCTTCACGCTGCTTTCGTGGGCTTCCAGCGGCCTCTGGGGCGCACTCGGATGGTTTGCCTTCCATCCGGACGAGCCGCAGACGCTCGCTTTCATCTGCATCGTGATCACCGGCATTGCCAGCGGCGCGGTGCCGTCGCTGTCGGCGTTTCCGCTCGCCTATGCCGGTTCGCTGGTCGCGATCCTGCTGCCTTTCGCCATCCGTTGCTTCCTCGGCGAGGGGCCGATCTACGACACCTATCTGATCTTCACCATCTGCCTCTTCGGCGTCGACCTCTACTACAGCCGGGTCACCCACAGGACGCTCGCCGAAACGGTGCGGCTGCGCTTCGAGAACCTGTCGCTGATCACCAGCCTCCAGGAAGAGCGCGACAAGGCGCAAAGTGCCGATCGTTCGAAGTCACGGTTCCTGGCTGCTGCAAGCCACGATCTGCGCCAACCGATCCACGCGCTGAGCCTCTTCATCTCGACGCTGGCAGCGCTCGGCCGAAACGGTGATGTTCCGGCGAGGAACGCCCGCGATCTCGCCGACCGCGCGCGCTCGGTCGTCGGCAGTCTCGGCGGTCTGCTCGACGCGCTGCTCGACATTTCCAAGCTCGATGCAGGCATCGTCACCGTCGCGCGCGAGCCGGTATCCTTGCGGCGGTTGCTCTCCGATCTCAAGGCCGAGTTCTCCGGCATCGCCAAAGACCAGGGTCTCGGCTGGCGCGTGGTCATGACGGATATCTGGGTCGATACCGATCCGATGATGCTGAAGCGCGTTCTCGACAACCTGCTGTCCAACGCCTTCCGCTACACCAGCACCGGCACGGTCCTGATCGGCTGCAGGCGGCGCGGTGCTGCGGTGGAAGTGCAGGTCTGGGACACCGGCGTCGGCATCCCGGCGTCCGAGCAGGAGGCGATCTTCGAGGAGTTCGTACAGCTTCAAAACCCGGCGCGCGACCGGTCGCAGGGGCTCGGGCTCGGCCTTGCCATTGTCCAGCGTACCGCCGCACTGCTCGGCCATCCGGTCAAGGTGGTCTCGACAGAGGGGCGCGGCTCGATGTTCTCCATCACTTTGCCGGTGGTCGCGTCGCCGTCGCTGGCAAAGCCCGGACGCGCCCACCCGACCGCCGCGACCCAGCATGGGGGCATCGTCGTCATCGACGACGAACGCGACGCGTTGGATGCCACGGCGCTGCTGCTCCGCACGCTCGGCTATGCGGTCTATGCCGGGCGTTCGGCGGCGGCGGCCCGAACGGAGCTTGAGAAGGCTGCGCGCCTGGGAGAGGCGCCGGTGGTCGATCTCGTCATCACCGACTACCGTCTTGAGGCCGGCAAGACCGGGATCGAAGCAATCCGGGAGATCAGGGCCTATCTTGGGTGGGAGGTGCCGGCGCTGATCCTTTCCGGCGATACGTCGCCGGCGCGGCTGAAGGAAGTGACCGCAAGCGGCCACCGTCTCCTGCACAAGCCGCTCGATGCGGTGCGGCTCAAAGACGAGATCGAAGCGCTTCTCGCCGAGCGGCCTGGCAACGCGGCGCGCGAGGTCCGCACCGTCACTCGATGAAGACGCGCACGCTGGCAGCGCGGCCGACGGAATCGATCACCGTCAGCGTCGAATAGCCGGCACCGTCCGGTTGCCACTGGGTCACCCGCCGGCGGGTGAGTTCCGGCAGCGGCTTGCCGTTGGCAAGCCAGCGGAACGGCGCGCGTCCGCCCTGGAGCTTGAGCGTCAGCGGCGAGAGCGTCTGATGATCCGCGCCGAGCTCGACGCGCGCACCCTCGGGCGGAAACACGATCTGCGGGGCCGGCTCGCGGGCCGAAGCATTGACGAGGCCGCTTGCCGTCAATGAGAAGCGGCGCTGGCTGATCGGCAGTTCGGCTTGAGAAATGCGGATCGCGCCGGCCGGCGCATCGGGCAGCGGCGTGATGCCGAAGCCGGACTTGGCGAAGCCTTCGAAGAGAATGGGAGCGGCGCTGCCATAGCCGGTCAGGCCGGGAACCGCACCGTTGTCGGGTCGTCCGACCCAGACCCCGAGCACATGGCGGCCGTCGTAGCCGACCGACCAGGCATCGCGATAGCCATAGCTGGTGCCGGTCTTGTAGGCGATGCCGCGCTGGCGGCTGCCGGCGGGCGGCAAGACACCAGAAAGCGCGTCGGAGACATTCCAGACGGCAACCGGCGAAAGCACCGGCTCCGCTTCGATCAGGCCGGCCTTGCCCTCGACGCCGTCGCCGAGCCGGAGCGCGAAGCCGCGATTGGCAAGCGCCGCATAGAGCTGCACGAGATCGCGCAACGAGAGCCCGACGCCGCCAAGACCGATCGCAAGGCCGGGTGCCTCGCCGGCAGGAAGCGCCGGCTTCACCTCGCCACGGCGAAAGCGCATCATCAGTTCGGCGGGACCGACGGCGTCGAGCAGGCGGATTGCCGGTACGTTCAGAGACAGTTGCAGCGCCTCGCGCACGCTGACATCACCCTGGTAGCTCATGTCGAAATTGCGCGGCCGGTAGCCGAAGAAGTCGGCCGGTCGATCCTCGATGATCGTCTCCTGGCTGACGAGTCCTTCTTCGAAGGCAAGACCATAGATGAAGGGCTTGAGGGTGGAGCCTGGCGAACGCGTGATGCGGGTCATGTCGATCCAGCCGGAGCGGCTCGCATCGAAATAGTCGGCCGATCCGACCGAAGCGACGATCTCGCCGGTCTTGGCATCGGCCATCAGCATAGCGACCGAAACTTTCGGTCCGAGCTTGGCAGCCCCTTCCTTGGCCACGGCTTCGAGGTTGCGCTGGACGGCAAGGCGCAAGGTTGTCTCATGCCGAACTGCCTTCGGGTCCTTGCGCAACGCGCGTTCGGCGAGATGGGCGGCATAGGCGGGAAGCTGCAGCCGGCGCGACGGGACGGAGGTGGCGATCGCGCGCTCCGCTTCGCCGTCTCCGATCACATCGGCAACCGCCAGGCGCGTCAGGACCCGTTCGCGGGCGGCGACGGCGGCGGCATGGTTGCGGTCCGGTCGGCGCTTTTCCGGCAATTGCGGCAGCGCCACGAGCAAGGCCGCTTCGCCGGCCGTCAGGCGTTTCGGCTCCTTGCCGAGCCAGGAGAGGCTTGCGGCGCGCACGCCCTCGATGTTGCCGCCATAGGGCGCGTGGGTGAGATAGAGATTGAGGATCTGGTCCTTGGATAACCGTCGCTCGATCTGGATCGCGCGGGCGATCTGCAGCAGCTTGGCGGTGATCGAGCGCTGCTGCCGTGGCTCGATGAGGCGGGCGACTTGCATGGAGAGCGTCGAAGCGCCCGAGACAATCCGGCCGTTGCTGACGAACTGCAAAGCAGCGCGGCCGAGCGCCAGCAGATCGACACCGGAATGCTCCTCGAAACGCTGGTCCTCGTAGGCGATCAGCATCTTCAGGAACTGCGGATCGACATCGTCGACGGTCGTCTTCAACCGCCAGAGACCATCGGGTGTTGCGAAGGCGCGCAACAGCTGTCCGTTGGCGTCGTCCACCTCGCGCGAGACGACGTCCGCCTCGCCAAGCGGCGGCGGGAAGGCCTCGTCAGCCTTCTCGATCGCAAAGCCCGTCAGCCCCGTCAGAAGCAGGCAGACGGGCAAGGCGATCAGCAGTTTGCGCCCAATCGACATGATCTTGCCTATTGCGCCGCCAGCACCTCCATCCGCCCGGTCGCGGTGCGGGCCGAAAGCTGCGGTCGGTACATGTCCTCGACGGTTGCGGCCGGATGATCATAGGTGCCCGGCGTTACCGCACGCACGACATAGGCGAGCGTGACTTCGCGGCCGGATCCGATGCTGCGGTCGAGTGCTGCGACGAAGCGGTCGTTGCGGAACTCCGTGTGGGTCGCGGTGATTTCACCAAGCCACTCGAAATTGCTGAGCTGGGCGCTGTCGACGAGGCTCGGATTGTCGATCTGGAAACCGGCCGGCAGAAGGTCGGTAACCAGCACGCGCGACGGCCAGTCGTTGGCTTCCGTGACCTTCAGCACGACGACGTAGCGTTCGTTCTGCCGCGCTTCCATGACGTTCGCCTCGGCACCGTCGAGCGTGTAGTAGGTGCGCTCGATGGTGAAGCCGTCCCCGCCGGCCGAAAGCGGCTGGGCTGGGGCGGCGACCGTGGTGACCACGGCCGAAACCGGGTCGGCGCCCTGGTTGCGGATCACCACCGGATGGGTGATGAGCGCGTCGCCCGCCATCTGGGCGGCATAGCTGCCGGTCTTCGATGCGCCGTTGACGTCGAGCGCCATGTCCTCGTCGCCATTCTGGATGGCGCGGGCGGCAAGCAGCATCCAGGCCTGTTCCTGGGTGCTGGTATAGGTCTTCTGTTCCCATTCGCGGGCGACCATTTTCGACAGCTCCGGAACGATCGGCGGGACCGGTCGGCTTTCGGCCGCAAGCGCCAGCACCGCCGCGCCGTCACGCAGCGACGAGCCGTAGTCGGAGCGCGACAGGCTGACATTGACGAGACCCGTCGACATGTTCGCCGCATTTGCAAACGTGTCCTGCGCCCCTTGAGCATCGCCATACAGCGAAAGCGCTGCGGCGATATGAGCCTTGGCGAGCGGCGTCGGGAAGTCGTTGATCAGCGTGTTGGCGTAATAGCGCAGATCGTTGATCGCCGCCTTGCGATTGCGGGCAAGCACGTAGAGCGCATAGGCGATCTCGTTGCCGCGATCCTTGGCATTGGTGTCGTAGCTGACGCCGTTCTGCAGGTTTTCGAGCGCCTGAACCATCGCGGCCTCCGGCACGTCGTATTTCTGCTCGCGCGCCCGGGTCAGGAAGTCGGTGACATAGGCGTCGAGCCACAGGTCGCCGTAGCCCGGCCCCCAAAGGCCGAAGCTGCCCGACGAGGACTGGTTGGAGAGCACGCGGTAGATCGCCTCCTGCACCCGTTTCGTCACGCCTTCGTCGTCGGCAAGGCCGGACTGCTTGGCGAGTTCGCTCAGGTAGAGCAGCGGCAGCGCGCGGCTGGTCGTCTGCTCCGTGCAGCCGTAGGGATAGCGGTCCAGCGTCATCAGCAGCGCCGGCATGTCGAAGGCGGCGGAGCGGGTGACGCTGAGGTTGACCGAGGCGCCCTGCAAGATGCTGTCGGCAAGCAACTGCCCGTCGACCGTCAGGCTGCTGCCGGGCGCGATCGATACCACCCGCCGCTCAGTCACCGGCAGGGTTGCCGGACGCACGAGCAAGTCGAGCGACTGCTCGAGCGAAAGGCCGTTGGCGCCGGTCAGCGCCACTGTGACCACGCCGTTGCCGGGATATTGCCCGACCACCGGCAAGGTAATGGCGGAGCGGCCGCCCTGGTCCAGGGTGACCGTGCTGCCCGAGCCCGGTTGCTCGACGGTCGCCTGGCCACTGGTCGTCACATGGATCTGGTAGTCGCCGGCCGGTGCGTCGGTGTTGGCGATATCGAGCCTGAGGTCCGACCGGTCTCCGGGTGCCAGGAACCGCGGCAGGCTGGCGGTGACGACGACCGGATCGCGGATCACCACGTCGCGCGTGGCATGGCCGACACCGGATTTCGTCCAGGCGACGGCCATCAGCCGCGCCGTTCCGTTGAACTGCGGGATGTCGAAGCTGACCGTTGCCTTGCCGTCGCCGTCGAGCTGTACCGGCCCTTCGAAGAAGGCGACCAGCTTTTCGGTGGGCGGGCTGCCCTGAAGTGCCACCTGGCCGCCGTCGCCGCCCGTGCGCAGTTTTCCGGTCGCGCCAAGCGAGCCGTCGATCAGGCGGCCGTAGAGGTCGCGGATTTCAAGACCGAGTTGGCGCTGGCCGAAATACCAGGCTTCGGGGTTCGGCGGCTCGTAGCGAGTGAGGTTGAGAATGCCGACATCGACGGCGGCGATCGTCACATAGGCTTCTTCATTGGCGCCGGCACCGGCGACCTGAAGGCTGATATCGAGCGGCTGGCGCGGCTCCATCTTCTCGGGCGCTGCGAGCGTGACGGCAAGTGCGCGCTCGGCCGGATCGACCGAAAGCCACTTGATGCCGATGGCGCGCATCGGCATGCGGCTTTCCTGGGCGTCGCCCGGGCGATAGAGCGTGGCCGTGACATAGGCCCCGGCGCCCCAGGCGTCGGTGACCGGCAGCTCGACTTCGCCGCCTTCCGCGGCAATCGATGCCGTCTGCGTCGTGATCAGGTTCTCGGTACCGACGGTCACCAGCAGCTCGCCGGCAAAACGCGGCGAGACCTTGAGCTTGGCCGTGTCGCCGACCGCGTATTTCTCCTTGTCGAGCGCGATTTCCAGACCATCAGGGGTTTCCGTCGAGGTGGCGGCAACGTACCAGCCGGCGTCGAATTCGAGGCTCGAGGTCGGACCATCGACCGCGGCCGTCTCGACCTCCAGGCGATACCGCCCCCAGCCGACGGGCACGGAGATGTCGCCGCCGTCTTCCGTCAGGTCGACGCTGCCGTTGGCCACCTGCTTGGTGGTGACGACGGGTTCGTACTTCCAGGCGCTGCCGTCGCGATACCAGTGATAGTTCCGCTCGACGCTGATCAGCTTCCAGAGGAGCCCCGGCATGGCGATCTTGGCGCCGGCCGGATCGACGGCGATGACGCGGAACTTGCCGACCGAGTTCTCAGCCAGTTCGCCTTCGAATTCCGGCTTGATGCCGAGCATCGGACCTTCGGCGCGCACTGGCAGTTTCAGCGAGCGCTCGACGGCGCGGCCACCGGCTTCGCGCATGCGGACGGTCACGGTGGCATCAAGCAACTGCGTGGTCGAGGGCACTTCGTCGATGAGCACGTCGAAGCTGGATTTGCCTTCCTCGTCGAGCGACGAAAGTTCTTCGAGCGGCAGGCGCGTGTCCTCGCTTGCCTCTTCGTCGGCAAGCCCGAACGAGTAGCCCTTGAAGGCCGCATTTTCGCGCGTCGGCTTGATCGTCACTTCGCCTTCAAGTTCGAGCCCGGCAGCCGGCGCGCCATAGAGATAGCGCCCGTCGACCGCCACACTCGCCGTCTCGCCGACAGCGATTTCCTTGGCGTCGCTGGTCAGATCGAATTCGGTGCGATCCGGCACGAAGTCATCCACGAGGAACTGCTTCTCGCCGATCGCAGGCGACTTCGGATCGGTGAAGATCTGCATCGTCCAGGTGCCGCGCATGGCGTTTGCCTGGGTGTCGAGGTCGAGTGTATGGCCTCCGAGCTTGCCGCCGGTGCTGGTCATGCGGCGGTATTCGACACCATCCGGGCGGAGGAAGACGAAGGTGAGCGGCAGGTTTTCGATCGCCATGCCGTCGACGTCACGGGCAAGCGCTGCCGCATGCACGGTTTCGCCGGCGCGATAGATGCCGCGCTCGGTCCAGGCGAGAATGTCGATGGCGCCCGGAGCCGCGCGTCCAGTGACGCCGCGGTCGGAAAGGTCGAAGCCGGCGCGGCTCATGTCGAGGAAGACGTAATCGTCTTCGCCCTTCTTGGCCGTGATCACCGCAGGCGTCAGCCCGGCCGTGCCACGGATCAGGCCGGCGGTAAAGGTGACGCGGCCGTCGTCATCGCTCACGGCCGTGCCGAGGATCTCGTTGTTCTTGGCGACGAGCTGCAGTTCGACGCCTTCGATCGGCTCGGCTGTGGCAAGCGAACGCACGAAGACGTTCAACCCGTCGGTGCCGGCATAGGTGGAGAGGCCGATATCGGAAACGACGAACCACTGTGTCGCGCGCGCGTCCCATTCCTGGCTGACGCCGGTGGTCGGCGCGGCGGTGAGCACATAGACGCCGGGCTTGCGCTGGGGCAGCGCCTCGTCGACCGGGAAGCTGGTGACAACCTCCTTGTTGACGTCACGCTCGATATCGATCGAGCCCTGCCAGACGAGTTCGCCGATCTCATCCTCGATGCGCTGGGCGCTGTAGCCATCGAGCTGCGTCAGGAACTGCGAGCTCTGCAGCACCTGGGCGATGCTGCGGTCGCCGACGCGGTAGAGTTTCAGCTTGGCGCTGTCGGTGTTGACGGAGACGAGCGGGATGCCGCGGCGCGCGGTCGACGGCAGCACGAAGCTGTCGCCGGTGAAGCGCACCATCTGCGCGCGGTCAGCGACATAGATGTCGAGGGTCACGGGCGCTTCGAGCACTTCGTCGACGGTGGAAGGCAGGCCGCTGCGAACGGTCAGCTTGTAGCGTTCACCATGCGAAAGCCCCTCGATGCAGATCTGGTCGCCCTTCGCCTCAAGCGCCTTTGGCGCAGCACCATTGACGGTGACGAAGGAGGCATAGTCGGCGCCGCTCTTTAGAAGCTGCTCGGAGAACTGCACGCAGGCGCGCGGCGTCGCGGCGTCGGAATCGATCGTATGTTCGACGACGCGGAAGCCCTTGCGCTGCTTGAGGTCGAGATAGGCCGCCTCGACCGATTTTGCCTTCACCAATTCCAGGCTCGCCTTGTAGGCGTTCAGCGCGGCGCGGAAATTCTCGGCGCCTTCCAGCGATTTCGCCATGACGGCGAGTGCATGTGCCCGGCTCTCGGTGGTGCGGGTGAGTTCATAGCCGTTGATCGCGGCGATGGCCGCCTGGATCGATACGCTTGAATTGTTGGTGATGCGGTTCGCGGTGCGCGCCGCCTCCAGCCAGAGTTCGCCGTCATCCGGATTGATCGCCAGCGCGCCCTGGAAGGCCTTCAAAGCATTCTCGATATTGCCCATCCCGGCCTGGCCGCGCGCCATGTCGATGAGCGTATTGACGCCCATGCCCTGTTGGTCGTCGGAGAGCGCCAGATTGGCCTTGGTGTTGCGGGCGTCCTGCAGCAGCTGATCCGACAGGAAATTCAGGCGCGGCGGTGCGCCGATATCGGCTTGTGTGGCCTGCGGCTGCACGACCTTGCCGGCAATCGCGCCGGGGAAGGTGTTGAGCTGGTTATAATCGGACTTGAGGAAGCACCACTTCACCTTGGGATTGTAGGTGAAGGCGCGGCAGGACTGGTCCGCGATGCATGTCTGCTGGCATTCGTCGAGCGAGACATTCTGTTCGGTTCTGAGGTCGAAACCGAAATAGTCGCCGTCCTTGGTGATCTCGATCTGCCGTCCACTCTCCTGGGCAACGGCGGGGACGCCGGCGGTCACAAGCGACAGGAAAAGTGTGGAAAGGCCGAAAAACGCGCGCACAGACATCAAGTCCTCCCAACGCTGCCGGTCTCGATAGGGGCTTCACTTTTCAGGCTTCCGCCCCGCTTGTCAACCGAAGAGCAGTCGACGTACGGCGCAATTTCAGCGGGAGCACTCAAGTGAAGGATCGAGCATCGATCCGGAATGAAACACGATAAAACGATATGTAAATCAAACTATTATGACGGTCGGCCAAAGCCGCTGGAAAACCGCGCCACTAGCCTCGTTGGTCTCTCAGGAAGACGGTCAGCGAGCGACCGGCGTCGAGGATATGGTCACGCGTCAAGGCGCTGGCTCGCTCCGCGTCGCGCGCAATGCAGGCATCGAGGATCGCCTTGTGTTCGCGGCGCGCGCGCGCAACGCCCGAGGTCAGCGTCAGCTGCGCCCGCAGGTAACGGTCGATGCGATCGAGCGAGGCGCGGACAATCTGCAGGTAATAGGGGCGACGGGCTGCCTCGTAGAGGCTGTAGTGGAAATTGCGGTTGATTTCGCCCCAACGGTCGGAATTTTCCTCCCGCTCGAACTCCTCGCAATGCTGGCGTGCAAGGTCGAGCGTGCGGCGGTCGAGATTGGGTATCGCAAGCCGGATGACCTCCGCCTCGATGAGCGCTCGGAACTCGAAGATCTCCTCGATTTCCTCGATCGAGAGGCCGGCGACGACGGCGCCCTTGTAGCGCTCCGTGGTGATCAGCCCATGCTGCTCCAACCGCGAGAGCGCCTCGCGCACCGGAATGCGGCTGGTGTTGAACATCTGGGCGATGTGGTCCTGACGCAAATTCTCGCCCTCGGCGAGGTCGCCTTCGATGATCGCCTTGCGCAAGGCCTCATAGACGATATCGGCCGCTGAGGCGGCTTGCCTGACATCGACGGCGTCGAGTTTCATCCTGTTCAAACCCTGCTGGCCAAACCTTGTGGCCTGGCGAATTCGGAAGCGTTTTCGCGCGCTTGGCCATTGGTCATAGGTCCAATTCACGCGCCGGGCAACAGACGGCTTCGGTTCTCGCAGCAAATTCGAATATTTCAGATTGTATATTGGATCCAATTTTTCTATGACTGTTTTCGCCGGGCGGGCGCGGACGCGCTATCATCTCCGGCGAAGAGCGGAGCGTAGCCGGTGCGAAAGCATGGCGCGCCCGGGTGGCGCCCGTCCACCAGCACGGAAGGAGAAAGGGCATGCGCAGCAACAAGGTCGTTCACATCGTTTCCTGCCACGCGGAGGGGGAAGTCGGCGACGTCATCGTCGGCGGCGTCGCGCCGCCGCCCGGAAACACGCTCTGGGAACAGCGCCGCTTCATTGCCGAAGATCAGACGCTGCGCAATTTCGTGCTCAACGAGCCGCGCGGCGGCGTCTTCCGCCACATCAACCTGCTTGTGCCGCCGAAGGACCCGCGCGCGACGATGGGCTTCATCATCATGGAGCCCGAAGATACGCCGCCGATGTCGGGGTCCAACTCCATCTGCGTTTCGACCGTCCTGCTCGACAGCGGCATCGTGCCGATGCAGGAGCCGGAAACGCGCATGGTGCTGGAAGCGCCGGGCGGTCTGGTCAACGTCGTCGCCCAATGCCGCAACGGCAAGGCCGAACGCATCACCGTCACCAACGTTCCCTCCTTTGCCGACAAACTGGACGCCAAGCTCGAGGTCGAGGGCCTGGGCACGTTGACCGTCGATACCGCCTATGGCGGCGACAGCTTCGTCATCACCGACGCCCGCGCTCTTGGTTTCTCGGTGACGCCAGACGAGGCCCGCGAACTTGCGGAAACCGGTATCAAGATCACCCGCGCGGCCAACGAGCAGCTCGGTTTTACTCATCCGGAAAACCCGGAATGGAACCACATCTCCTTCTGCCAGCTGACGCTGCCGGTTGAGGAGAAAGACGGCGTTCTGCATGGCCGAAACACCGTCGTCATCCAGCCGGCCAAGCTCGATCGTTCGCCGACCGGAACCGGTTGCTCTGCGCGCATGGCGGTGCTGCATGCCCGCGGCGTGATGAAGGTCGGCCAGCGTTTCGACGGCCACTCGATCATCGATTCGACGTTCAATTGCCGCATCGCCGGCGAAGCCACTGTCGGCGGCCGCCCGGCGATCGTGCCCGAAATCTCCGGTCGTGCCTGGATCACCGGCACTCATCAGGTGATGCTCGATCCGGCCGATCCGTGGCCGGCCGGCTACCGCCTTGCCGACACCTGGCCGCGCAAGCAGTAATGCCTGACCTTACGGGCCGCCTTGTGCGGCCCGTACCTTTCGGCCCTGTCCTTTGGATAGTTCCGGCGGTTCAGTCTTCCTTGATGATCCGGGTGGTGCCGACCCAGAGTTCGCGGGCTGGTCCCGCGCCGACATTGCGGGCACGGTGGGGCAGCGAGGCGGGGAAGTGCAGCGTGTCGCCAGCCTTTAAGAGATAGTCCTTGCCGTCGATCTGGTAGAGCATCTCGCCCTCGATCAGGTAGAGGAAATCCTCGCCCTCGTGGCTGGTCAATTCCGACGCGTAACCGGGCGGCATATGGGTGATACAGCCATTGAGGGCAGCGCCCGGAAAGCCGCGCTCGATCAGTTCGTAGACACGCTCCTTGGTCTCGACATTGTATCCGGGGCGTTCGCCGGCATGCGAGACCATCGAATGCGAATGCTGCGGCGGCTGCGACAGGAAGGTATCGACGCTGGTGCCGAGCGCGTTGGCGACGTTGTAAAGCGAGATCAGCGACGGGGTGGAAATGCCGCGCTCGATCTGGCTGATGAAGCCCTCCGTCAGCCCGGCCTCGCGCGCCACGTCCTTCATGGTCTTGCCGATTTCCTTGCGGCGAGCTCTGAGCATTTGCCCGAGCGAGGCGGGTGTCGAGGCTTCGGGGAGGGAGCCGCCTTCATGGGCTTCGGGCGCCTCTTCGATCTTCAGGGGCATGACTTTCTTTCCGCTTGACTCACGTCTATCGATGTACTTTAGTCCAGCTAAAGTTGGTTCGGCAAGCCGATCAGATCGCGTGCCGGCCTTCTTGAAAAGGGGAACTACAAGAACGTCTTCGCGGCAATCCGTCGACGGCAAAAAACACTAAGAAAAATTGGATCCAATATCCAATAAGCGTGTTTGGCGCACGATCGATGACGGCTGCGGTCAAAAGGAGGAGTGAGATGAAACGTATATTGCCTATTCTGCTCGGCACGACGCTGGGTCTGCTTGCGGCCACCTCGGCCTTTGCGATCGAACGCGGCGGCGCAATGACCTTCGCGCGCTACGACGACTCGACCGTCATCGATCCCGTGTATGCCGACCGCAATCCCGATCTCTGGATGGTGAACGGTCTCTATGAAACGCTGCTGCGCAACGGGCCTAACGGTTCGATCGTGCCGGGTCTCGCCGAGGCTCACGAGGTTTCGGCCGACGGCAAGACCATCACCCTTACTCTCAGAAACGGGCTCAAGTTCTCCGACGGCTCGGACCTCACCGGCGCCGACGTCGTCTTCTCGCTCGACCGGGCGCGCAATGCCGAACTCGGCCCCTGGGCCGGGTTGCTCGGCGCGGTCGACAAGGTCACGGCCGATGGCAGCAAGATCACTGTGTCGCTGAAGAACCCCGACCCGACGATCATCTCGATCCTTGCGACCTTCAACACCGGCATCATGCCAAAGGCAGCCTTCGAAAAGGCGGCAGGTGCCACGGATCAGGAAAAGGCGCGCGCCTTCTTCTCGGCCGGTCCAGTCACTTCGGGACCTTTCGTCATGAAAAGCCACGTGCAGGGCTCGAGCATGAGCTTCGAGCGCAACCCGAACTACTGGCGCCAGGGCGAAGACGGCAAGCCGCTGCCCTATCTCGACCGGGTGGAATTCCTCGTCATTCCCGACGATGCGACCCGCATCCTCAAGCTGCAGGCCGGTGAGGTCGACGCCGCCGAGTTCATTCCGTTTGCCCGCGTCGGCGAACTCGGCGCCGATCCGAACCTGAAGATGGAGCTCTTCCCCTCGACCCGCATCGTCTATGCGCCGATCAATACGCGCGAGGCGAAGAAGGACGGAGCGAAGAACCCGCTTGCCGACGTCAAGGTGCGCCAGGCGCTGAACTATGCGACCGACAAGAGCGTGCTGATCAAGCTCGTCACTTTCGATACCGGCAAGCCGATGACCTCGCTGATGTCGGCAGCGACGCAGCTTCATTATGGCCCCGAGCCGCTCTATCCCTATGATCCGGAAAAGGCCAAGCAGTTGCTGGCGGAAGCCGGTCTCAGCGGCGGCTTCGAGGTGAAGCTTACCACGCTTGCCGGCAGCGCCGACGATGCGACGCTGTTTACAGCACTTCAGCAGATGTGGGCGCCGCTCGGCGTCAACCTCAAGGTCGAGCAGGTCGACAACCCGACCCGCGGCGAGAAGAACCGGTCCGGCGACTTCGATATCCACACCTACGGCTGGGCGAACGACGTCAACGACCCCGCACAGGTGACCGGCTGGCTCGGCTACTACAAGCAGCGCCAGGCCGTCGGTACGGGCTGGAACAACCAGGAATTCAACACGCTGTTCGAGGCCTCCAACGTCGAGACCGATCCGGCCAAGCGCAAGGACGAATACAAGCGCATGCAGGAAATCTACGCGGCGGAAGCGCCGCTGCTCTTCCTGTTCGAAACGCCCTTTGCCGTCGCCGTCTCGAAGTCGATCGAAGGCTACGTCCAGACGCCGCTCGGCGCCAACGACTTCTCTGAAGCCTGGCGCGCCGATTGATAGCGGAACGATCTGCAAGAGCCGGGCGGCAAGCCGCCCGGTTTTCCGTTGAAGGTTGGAACCATGCCCTCACTTTCCTATCTCGTGGCACGGCTGCTGCAGATCATCCCGACGTTCCTGTTGGTAATGATCTTCATCTTCCTGCTCGTGCGCATGCTGCCGGGTGACCCGGCGATCGCCATGGCCGAGGCCAAGGCGACCGACGCCCAGCTCGAACAGATCCGGCACAATCTCGGTCTCGACCAGCCGCTGCCGATGCAGTTCCTTGTCTTCGTCAAGAACACGCTGACCGGCGATCTCGGCCGCTCGATCATGCTGAAGGCGCCGGTGACCGAGGTCATTCTGAGCCGGTTGCCGACGACGATATTCCTGGCGCTCTATTCGGTCGTGCTCGCGGTCTTTCTCGCGGGACCGCTGGCCTTTCTCGCGGCATCGCGCGTCAACAGTCCGGCCGATGTCGCCATCCGTGGCGTCTTCCAGGTTGGCCTGTCCATGCCGGTCTTCTATATCGGGCTTTTGCTTTTGACGGTGCTTGCGGCGCAGCTGCGCTGGTTTCCGGTCGGCGGCTACGGCAGGACCTTTCTTGCAAACCTCTACCACCTGATCCTGCCCGCACTCAGCGTCGCGCTCTATACCTCGGCGATCATCCTGCGCAATCTCCGGGCCTCTCTGATCGAGGTGCTCGACGCGGAATACGTGCAGTTCGCCCGTGCGAAGGGCCTGTCGCCGCGCATCATCATGACCCGGCATGTGTTGCGCAATGCGCTGGTCTCGACGGTGACGCTGCTCGGCCTTTCGATCGGCAACCTGATGAGCGGCACGCTGGTGACCGAGACGGTCTTTGCCATTCCCGGTGTCGGGCGGCTGATGCTGGAGGCGATCTTTGCCCGCGACTATCCGCTGATCCAGGGCCTTACGCTCACCTTTGCCGTGCTCGTCTCCGTCGTCTTCCTTTTGACGGATGTCGTGCAATCCTGGCTCGATCCGAGGCTTCGCCAATCATGACGGTCCTGACCCAAACCCATCCGCGGACGCAGGGACGGCTGGCCGCCTTTCTGGCGCGCGCCTTCGCCCGCCCGTCCTTCGTGATCGGCATCGCCATTCTCGGCCTGTCGCTGGCCTTTGCGCTGTTTCCTCAGCTCTTTGCGCCCTATGATCCGCTCGCCTTCGATCTGCAGGCGATCCAGCAGGGGCCAAGCCTTGCGCATCCCTTCGGCACCGACAATTTCGGCCGAGACGTGCTTTCGCGCGTCATCTGGGCCTATCGGGTCGATATGCAGATGGCCTTTTTCGCGACCATCTTTGCGCTTCTGATCGGACTGACCGTCGGCGCTTTCGTCGGCTATTACGGCGGTATCGCCGACGTGATCTTCGGCCGTTGCGTCGACGCGATCATCACCTTTCCCTTCCTGGTGCTGGTGATCGCGATCGTCGCGGTCCTCGGCCCCGGTCTCGTCAACATGTATGTGGCGATCACCGCGGTGAACTGGGTCTATTACGCACGGCTGACGCGCGCCGAAATCATGGCGCAGAAGGCCAACGACTATGCGGCCGCCGGCCGGGTGCTCGGCTATTCTGATCGCCGCATCATCTTCCGCCATCTTCTGCCGAACGCGATCTCGCCGATCCTCGTCTACTGGATGACCGACATGGCGCTCGCGATCCTGCTCGGCTCGTCGCTCGGCTATCTCGGCCTCGGCGCGCAGCCGCCGGCCGCCGAATGGGGTGTCCTGATCGCCGAGGGCCGCAACTTCCTGATGACGGCCTGGTGGATGAGCCTGATGCCGGGCATTGCCATCGTTCTGACCGGGCTCGGCTTCAGCCTCGTCGGCGACGCGCTGGCCGATCTGCTTCGACCGAAGGGGCGCTGAGATGGGAACCACAGAAAAGCCCCTCGTACTCGACGTCAGGCACCTTCGCACCGAGTTCGGCGCGCGCGAGCGGCCGCTGGTGGCAGTGGACGATGTGTCGTTCCAGGTGGGGCAGGGGGAAATTCTTGGGCTGGTCGGTGAATCCGGCTCGGGCAAGAGCATCACGCTGCGCTCGATCCTCGGTATCATAAGGCCACGCGGGCGTGTCTCGGGTGAAATCCTCTGGAATGGCCGCGATCTCGTTCCGCTCGACGAGACGTGTCTCCGGCGCATCCGGGGCCGCGAGATCGCGATGATCTTTCAGGAGCCGATGTCGTCGCTCAATCCGCTGCTCACCGTCGGCCTGCAAATCCAGGAAAACCTCGTGGCCCATACGGATCTCGATGCGAGGGCGCGCAAGGCGCGCGCGATCGAATTGCTCGATCTCGTCGGCATTCCCGGTGCGCGCAATCGTCTCGACGATTTCCCGCACGAGTTCTCCGGCGGCATGCGCCAGCGGGTGATGATTGCGATTGCGCTCGCCTCCAACCCAAAGCTGCTGTTGGCAGACGAGCCGACGACGGCGCTCGACGTCACCATCCAGGACCAGATCCTGCGCCTCATCCAGTCGCTGAGCCGCGATCTCGGCATGGCGGTCATCCTCGTCACCCATGACATGGGCGTCGTCGCCGAAACCTGTGATCGCGTCGCGGTCATGTATGGCGGCAGGCTTTGCGAAGTCGGCACGACGACGGATGTGATCGCCGACGCGCGCCACCCCTATTCCCTGGGCTTGCTACGCTCGATCCCGCGCGACGTTGCGCCGCGAACACCGCTCTATTCGATCCCCGGTGCGCCGCCGGCACTGAACGCGCTTCCATCGGGTTGCGCCTTCAGCGCCCGCTGTCCGGTCGCCGGGCGCGAATGTCCCGATCGTCGCCCGTCGCTCGAAGCGATCGGCTCGTCGCGGCTCGTTGCCTGCCATCATCTTGAGGATGCCCAAGCGCATTTCGGACCGCGGGAGGCGGCGCAATGACTATGCCCATGTCAACCAGCGCCACTCCCTTGCTCTCGCTCCGTGCGCTGTCGATCCAGTTCGAGAAACGGCGATCACTGTCCGACACGCTCGCCCGCCGTCCGCAGCAGGTCGTCTCGGCGGTTAACGGCATCGATCTCGACGTGATGCCCGGCGAGACGCTCGGGATCGTCGGCGAGTCCGGCTGCGGCAAGTCGACACTCGCGCGCCTGATCGCCGGCCTGCACCGGCCGACATCCGGCGATATCCTGTTCGAGGGCGAGAGCGTCGTCGGCCTCAAGGGGGCACGACGGCGCGCCTATAACCGGCGCGTCCAGATGATGTTCCAGGACCCCTATACCTCGCTCAATCCGCGCATGACCGTGCGCGATACGCTGCGAGAGGCGATCACGGTGCACCGCATGCGCGAGGGTGCGGCGATCGACCGAAGGGTGGACGAGCTGTTGGATCTGGTGCGGCTGCCCGATGGAGCCGCGGACAAGTTCCCGCATGAATTCTCCGGCGGCCAGCGGCAGCGCATCGGCATTGCGCGGGCGCTGTCGCTGGAGCCGACCTGTCTCGTCGCGGACGAATTGGTCTCGGCGCTCGACGTTTCTGTCCAGGCTCAGGTCGTCAATCTGCTGATCGAGCTTCAGGACGAGCTCGGCCTGACGGTGTTGTTCGTCGCGCACGACCTTCGCCTCGTGCGCCATGTCTCGCATCGCGTCGCCGTCATCTATCTCGGCGCGATCGTCGAGATCGGCCCATCGGAGGCGCTGTTTTCGAAACCGATGCATCCCTATTCCAAGGGTCTGCTTGCGGCTGCACCGTCGCTCGATCCGGGCGCCAGGCGTCGTGCGCCGGCACTGTCGGGCGAACTGCCGAGCCCGCTCGCCATCCCACCCGGCTGCCCGTTTCATGTGCGCTGCCCGCACGCCGCCGAACTTTGCCGCCGCGAAAAGCCGGCGCTACGTCCGGTCGGATCGGGCATGACCGCCTGCCATTTCGCCGAAACGATCGGCGACGCCTGAAACTCACTCGATAGGAAAGACATCATGGATACGAGAGCAAGGCCGGATATCTCCGGCCGCATCGGCGCGCTGCGCCGCAAGCTTACGGAAACCGGGCTCGACGGCTACGTCGTGCCGCGCTTCGACGAACATCAGGGCGAGTATTGCGCGCCGCACGACCATCGCCTGGCTTTCGTCTCCGGGTTCACCGGTTCAGCCGGTGTGGCGATCGTCATGCGCGACCGCGCAGCGATCTTCGTCGATGGCCGCTACCAGGTGCAGGTGCGCGACGAAGTGGATCTCGGTACCTTCACGATCGAGCACTTCTATGACGCTCCGCTCAAGGATTGGCTGAAGAACAATCTGCGCAAGGGCGAACGTGTCGGCTTCAACGCCATGCTTTTGCCGTCCACCTGGGATGCCGATTGCAGCCGTTCGGTCGAACTGGCCGGCGGCGTCTGGATGCCTGTCGATGGGGATCTCGTCGATGCGGTATGGACGGACCAACCGGAAAAGCCACTCGGCAAGATCACCGCCTTTCCGGTCGCCAATGCCGGCGAGAGCGTTGCCGAGAAGAAGCGCCGCATCGCCGCCCTGCTGGCGGAGCAGGGCGCCGACCTCCTGATCGAGGCGCAGCCGGACAATATCGCCTGGTTCCTCAATGTCCGTGGCCGCGACGTCGCCTTCAACCCGATGCCGCAGTCCTTCCTGATCTTCGACAGCGCCGGGCAAACGGAATGGCTGGTCGATCATCGCAAGCTTCCGAACGACCTCTCGGACTTCGAGCTCGACGATGTTGCGATTGCCGAGCCAGGCCAGCTGCTTAACCGCGTCAAGGCGATGGCGGCGGGGCGCACCGCCTTGATCGATCCCGGCTTCGCCCCGTCGGCAACGGCCCATGCCACGCGCGCCGCAGGCGGCACCGTGCAGCTCGCGAAGAGCCCGATTACGCTCGCCAAGATGCACAAGAACGCGACCGAGCTTGCGGGCTTCCGGGCTTGTCACCGTCTGGATGGCGCCGCCTGGGTTCGCTTCTTTGCCTGGCTCGAGCGGCACGCCGCCGAACGGGAGGCGAGCGGCAAACCGGTAACCGAACTGGAAGCGGAAGAGCGCATCCTCGCCTATCGCCAGATGGCCGAAAGCTTCGTCGAGCCGAGCTTCCGCTCGATTTCGGCGGCCGGCGGCCACGCGGCCATGTGCCACTATGCTGCCACCGAGGCGAGCAACGGGCTGATCCGCAAGGACGGTGTCTATCTGCTCGATTCCGGCGGGCAGTATCTGACCGGCACCACCGATGCCACGCGCACGACGGCGACCGGTCCGGTCAGCGACGAGATCCGCCGCGCCTACACGGCCGTCCTCAAGGGACTGATCTCCATGGCATCGCTGAAATTCCCCAGGGGAAGCTTCGGCCACCAGCTCGACGCCTTTGCCCGCCGCCCGCTCTGGGATCTAGGTCTCGACTATGACCACGGCACCGGCCATGGGGTCGGTCACTTTCTCTCGGTTCACGAACAGCCGCAACGTTTCGATCGGCGCGTCAACGAGATCGAGCTGAAGCCGGGCATGGTGACGACGATCGAGCCGGGCTACTACAAGGCCGGCGCCTACGGCATCCGCATCGAAAACCAGGTGGAGGTGGTGGACGACGGCGACGGGTTCCTGAGCTTCCGCAGCCTGACGCTGGTGCCGATCGATCTGCGGCTCGCCGATCTCGGCCTGCTGACGACGGCTGAGCGGGCTTGGATTGATGCCTATCACCGTCGCGTCGCGCAGGAGCTCGACGGCTTGCTTGAGCCGGAGGCGGTCGGCTGGCTTGCCGAGCGGACCGCGCCGATCGGCGCGTGATCGCGTTTCGTCCGCTTCTTCTCGCGGCTTGACATGACGTCAGTGGAGCGGCGGGCCGGTTGGCCCGCCGTTGTCATTTCTTGGCGATCGGCCCTCTGGCGGCGCTCTCGGCACAGCGGTCGCTTTCAATCAATGTGACTCCTCTTGCTTAGAGAAGAGTGTTTGTGATATTTTTCACAAAATCTGTTCGGGCCGTGTAAGGCAGCAGAACACGTCGGACACGGAAGAAATCATGGTCAGCCGCAAGACAGCCCGCATCATCCAACTCGCCGATGCCCTTTCAGGACGAAGAGTCCTGCACTTGCGCGATGCCGCAGCCCTGCTTGGCGTCTCGGAAATGACGATCCGTCGCGACGTTGCCGACAATCCCGGCCAGTTCGCCTTTCTCGGCGGACATATCGTCCCGGCGTCCGAGATCGAAGGCGACGCGCCCTATGAGCTGGCACGCGAGGCCGACAGCCACGCAGCCGCCAAGCGCGAGGCTTGCGTCCACGCGGCGCGCCACATCCGCCCGGACGAGACGATCTTCATCGATTGCGGCACCACGCTCGAATATCTCGTCGACCTCATTCCCGAGAATTATTCAATAACGGCAGTATGTTACTCTCTAAACGTGGCGGAGAAGCTGACCCATAAGCCGAATGTGCGGATCGTCATGCTTGGAGGCGTCTATCATCCCTCGTCGGCGTCCTTCTCCGGCAACTCCGGTCTGGAGACGCTCGATTCGCTCGGCATCAACATCGCCTTCCTTTCGGCCGCCGGCGTCGACCCGGCGCGTGGCGCGACCTGTGTGCATTTCCACGAAGTTTCGGTGAAGCAGAAGGTCATCTCGCTGGCGCGCGAGAGCCATCTGGTTGTCGACCTCAGCAAGATCGGCAAGCTGAAGCCGGCTTTTTTCGCGCCAATCGGCGTTTTTCGCTCTATCATCACCGAAGAGGGCGAAACGCACCTGCCGGGCCTGTGATGGCGGCATTCGCAAAAATATTACGAAATCGTCAAAACGGGAGTGTCTCGCTTGACACCCTCTGTTCTTGATGGAATAGTCACAAAAATTCGATAGAAAAATAACAAAAATGAGTTCTCGGCGGCTGTGCTCGAGTGCGGCTGGTCGTGACAGGGAGTTCAAGGAGCCATCGCTTGGAAGACCTTGCTGTGAAAACTGGCGCGCCGAAGGCCGCGCATTCGCCGGCGGCGGGCCATAACTGGCCGCGCAATAACGGCATCGATCTCGACCTTGGCTGGGTGCTGGACCAGCGCGTCAACCTGTCGGCCGCCGAGCGTCGCGTTGCGACGCTGCCCGGTCGCCGCACGGTGAAGAAGGACGCGCAGGCTGCCTGGCTCTTGAAGGCCGTCACCTGCATCGACCTCACGACGCTCAACGGCGACGACACGACGGAGCGCGTCAAGCGCCTCTGCGCCAAGGCCCGCCAGCCGGTGCGCCAGGATCTGCTCGACGCGCTCGGCATGGGCGGCCGCGGCATCACGACCGGCGCTGTCTGCGTCTATCATCGCTTCGTCTCGACCGCCGTCGAGGCGCTCGAAGGGTCCGGTATCCCCGTTGCTGCCGTCTCCACCGGCTTCCCGGCCGGTCTTATCCCGCATGACGTCAAGTTGCGCGAGATCGAGGCTTCCGTTGCCGATGGCGCCAAGGAAATCGATATCGTCATCACCCGCGAGCATGTGCTGACCGGCAACTGGCAGGCGCTCTATGACGAGATGCGCGACTTCCGTGCCGCCTGCGGCGACGCCCATGTGAAGGCGATCCTTGCGACCGGCGACCTGAAGACGCTGCGCAACGTCGCGCGCGCTTCGCTCGTCTGCATGATGGCTGGCGCCGATTTCATCAAGACCTCGACCGGCAAGGAAGGCGTCAATGCCACGTTGCTGGTAACGCTTATCATGCTGCGCATGATCCGCGCCTATCAGGAGCAAACCGGCCTCAAGGTCGGCTACAAGCCGGCCGGCGGCATTTCTGCCGCCAAGGACATCTTGAACTACCAGTTCCTGATGAAGGACGAGCTTGGCCGTGAATGGCTTGAGCCGGATCTCTTCCGCATCGGCGCATCGAGCCTGCTTGCCGATATCGAGCGTCAGCTCGAACATCACGTTACCGGCGCCTACTCGGCCCTCAACCGTCACCCGATTGGATGATCCCGATGACTGTCGCAAGGTATTTTGACGAAATGTCCTATGGTCCAGCACCCGAGGCCGACACCGAAGCCCGTCAGTGGCTGGCGCGCCATAAGGGCGAGTTCGGCCACTTCATCAACGGCGCCTTCGTCGCTTCCGCATCCGGCAAGACCTTCGAGACCAACGAGCCGGCAACCGGCAAGCTGCTCGCCAAGGTCGCGCTCGGCGGTGCCAAGGATGTCGACGATGCGGTTGCCGCGGCCCGCAAGGCGCAAGGCCCCTGGGCGAAGCTGCCGGGCCATGCCCGCGCCCGTCATCTCTATGCCCTCGCCCGCATGATCCAGCGCCATGCGCGCCTGATCGCCGTGGTCGAGGCGATCGACAACGGCAAGCCGATCCGCGAGACCCGCGACATCGACGTACCGCTCGCGGCCCGCCATTTCTATCACCACGCCGGCTGGGCGCAGCTGCAGGAAACCGAGTTTGCCGATCAGGTGCCGGTCGGCGTCGTCGGCCAGGTGATCCCCTGGAACTTCCCGTTCCTGATGCTCGCTTGGAAGGTTGCACCCGCGCTAGCGCTCGGCAACACCGTGATCCTGAAACCAGCGGAATTTACGCCGCTGACGGCGTTGCTCTTTGCTGAACTCGCCGCTGCTGCGGGCCTTCCGGCCGGCGTGCTCAATGTCGTCACCGGCGAAGGTGAAACCGGCGCACTGATCGTCGAGCACGCCGATATCGACAAGATCGCCTTTACCGGCTCGACGGAGGTCGGCCGCCTCATCCGTGAGCGCACTGCCGGAACCGGCAAGTCGCTGACGCTCGAACTCGGCGGCAAGTCGCCGTTCATCGTCTTTGACGATGCCGATATCGACGGCGCGGTGGAAGGCGTGGTTGACGCCATCTGGTTCAACCAGGGCCAGGTTTGCTGCGCCGGCTCGCGCATCCTCGTGCAGGAAGGCGTGGCGCCGCTCTTTTACGAGCGGCTGAAGCGTCGCATGCAGACGCTGCGCGTCGGCCATCCGCTCGACAAGGCGATCGACATGGCGGCAATCGTTGCGCCTGTGCAGTTGCAGCGCATCGAAGAGCTGGTCGCCAAGGGTGTCGCCGAAGGGGCAGCCCTGCATCAACCTGACATCGACCTGCCGAAGGGCGGAAGTTTCTATCCGCCGACGCTTCTGACCGGTGTGCAGCCGACCTCGATCGTTGCCACT
This sequence comes from Ensifer sp. ZNC0028, assembly GCF_000799055.1. Lineage (NCBI taxonomy): Bacteria > Pseudomonadati > Pseudomonadota > Alphaproteobacteria > Hyphomicrobiales > Rhizobiaceae > Ensifer > Ensifer sp. ZNC0028. Next base: position 139,354 of record NZ_JTLA01000030.1, on the reverse strand, counting down.
GAAGAAATCTTCGGGCCCGTCGCCGTCTCCATGACCTTCCGCACCCCGGAAGAGGCGATCCAGCTTGCCAACCACACGCGCTACGGCCTTGCCGCCAGCGTCTGGAGCGAGACGATTGGCCTGGCTCTGCATGTCGCGGCCAAGCTCGCCGCCGGCGTCGTCTGGGTCAATGCGACCAACCTCTTCGATGCTTCTGCCGGTTTCGGCGGCAAGCGCGAATCCGGCTTCGGCCGCGAGGGCGGTCGTGAGGGCTGCTACGAATACCTGAAGCCGAAGGCATGGCTCGGTCGCAAGCTGCGTCCCGCCGTCGCCGAACCGGTGCTGAAGCCCGTTGCCGGCGATTTCGCCATGCCTGACGTCGACCGTACCGCCAAGCTTTTCATCGGCGGCAAGCAGGCGCGCCCGGATGGCAACTATAACCGCAACGTGCTTTCGCCGAAGGGCAAGGTGCTTGGCGAGGTCGGTGAGGGCAACCGCAAGGACATCCGCAACGCGGTCGTCGCAGCGCAAGCCGCATCCGCCTGGTCCTCGGCAACGACGCACAACCGTGCCCAGATCCTCTATTACATCGCTGAAAACCTGAGCGGCCGCGCAGGCGAATTCGCCGATCGCATTGCCGACATGACCGGTGCGTCCTCAACGAACGCCAAGGCAGAGGTCGAAGCCTCGATCGCGCGGCTCTTCACCTATGGTGCCTGGGCCGACAAGTACGAGGGCGCGATCCACCAGCCGCCGCTTCGCGGCGTCGCACTTGCGATCCCCGAGGCGATCGGCGTCGTCGGCGTCGTTTGCCCGCCGGAAGCGCCGCTGCTCGGCATGATCAGTCTCGTCGCGCCGCTGATCGCCACCGGCAACCGCGTCGTCGTCGTGCCGAGCGAACAGCATCCGCTGGCAGCAACCGATTTCTATACGGTTCTGGAAACATCCGACGTTCCGGCCGGTGTCGTCAACATCGTCACCGGTTCGACGATCGAACTGGCAAAGACGCTCGCAAGCCACAACGACGTGGATGCGCTCTGGGCTTTCGGCTCGGCGGAACTCTCGACCCTTGTCGAGAAGCTCTCGGTCGGCAACCTGAAGCGCACCTTCGTCGACTACGGCAAGGCAACGAACTGGCTCGACCGCGAGGCGGCGGAAGGCCCGGCCTATCTGCGCCGCGCGACGGACGTCAAGAACATCTGGATCCCCTACGGCGAGTAGGGGACCCACCACGCGCGGGGCGGGGGGAGCCGGTCCGCGCGGTGGAGGAACGTGAACAGTTAGGGAGACGCATTCGCCTGTAAGGGGAATGCATTGCGCGCCACGGAAACCGGAGCGCGCCAGGAGGAGGACTGCATGCTGAAGAATATCGATCCGGCGCTGAATGCCGACGTGCTGCACGCGCTGAGGTCCATGGGCCACGGCGACACGCTGGTCATTTCCGACACCAATTTCCCGTCCGACGCCATTGCCCGCAAGACCACGCTCGGCACGCTTTTGCGCATCGACAACGTCTCGGCCGCGCGTGCCGTCGAGGCGGTGCTTTCCGTGCTGCCGCTCGATACGCCGCTGCAGCCCTCCGCCGGCCGCATGGAGGTGATGGGTGCGCCCGACGAAGTGCTGCCTGTGCAGCAGGAAGTCCAGGCTGCGATCGATCGCGCCGAGGGCAAATCGGCGCCGATGTACGGCATCGAACGTTTCAAGTTCTACGAGGAAGCGAAGAAAGCCTATTGCGTCATCACCACGGGCGAGACGCGCTTCTACGGCTGCTTCCTCTTCACCAAGGGCGTCATACCGCCGAAGACCTGACGATCCGCTGCGCAACGCAGCGTTCGAATAAATGATTGAAATCGCGAGAGATTGCCTGGGCACACCGTTTCACACCGGTGCGGTTGCAGGGGGAGGCTTGAATGAAGGTTGGTGTTTCGATCCTGGGTATCTTCGTGGCCGACACGGCCTATCTGGCGCGGCGCATGCCCGTTGTCGGTGAAACGATTACCGGCAGCGGCTTTTCCGTCGGTCCCGGCGGAAAGGGCTCGAACCAGGCGGTTGCCTGCGCTCGGGCCGGCAGCCCGGTTTCCTTCATCTCCAAGCTTGGCCGTGACACGTTTGGCGAGATGGCCATGCGCACCTATGCCGAAGCGGGGGTGACGCCGAAGATCGTCGAGATGGACGACCTGCCGACGGGGGCTGCCTTCATCTACGTCAACGACCAGAACGGTGAAAACGCCATCATCGTCTATCCGGGTGCTGCGGGCTCGATCGGCGTCGACGATGTCGAGGCCGCGCGCGAGACGATCGAGGGCTCGCGCATCTTCGTCACCCAGCTGGAGCAGCCGGTCGCCGCAGCCCAGCGCGCACTGGAGATTGCCCACGCGGCGGGCGTCACCACCGTCTTCAACCCGGCGCCGGCCGAACCTTTCCCCGATGCGATCTATCCGCTCTGCGATTATCTCGTGCCGAACGAGACCGAGGCGGCGGCGATAGTTGGTTTTGCGCTCTCGACGCAGGACGATGTTCGTCGCGCCGGCGACGCGCTGCTCAAGAAGGGCGCAAAGACGGCCCTGATCACGCTCGGTGAACGCGGCGTGCTTTACCACAACCACGACCAGTCTGTGCTGGTCCCGGCGATCGCCAGCGGCCCGGTGATCGACACGACCGGGGCAGGGGACGCCTTCGTCGGCGGCTTCTCGGCAGCGCTGGCGCGGGATCTTTCGCCTGTTGATGCGGTGCGCTTCGGCTGCGCCACCGCCGGCATCGCCGTCACCCGCCGCGGCACCGCGCCTGCCATGCCGACGCTTGTCGAGATCGAGGCGCTGCTTGCCAGAGGTTCGGCCGCATGACGCGCAACGATCCGATCAAGCACTTCTTCATCTGGCCGGCGCTGCTGATCGTCCTTCTGATCTCGATCTTTCCGCTCGTCTATTCGCTGACCACCAGCTTCATGAGCATGCGGCTGGTGCCGCCGACGCCGGCGCGCTTCGTCGGCTTCGGCAACTATATCGACCTCCTGCAGAACCCGCGTTTCTGGCATGTGGCGGGCACGACGACGCTGATCGCCTTCATCTCCGTCGGGCTGCAATATGTGATCGGCCTTTCGGTGGCGCTGGCGCTGAATTCGCGGGTGCCGGGCGAAGGCATCTTTCGCGTAAGCTTTCTCTTGCCGATGCTGGTGGCGCCGGTTGCCGTCGCCCTGATTGCCCGTCAGGTGCTCAATCCGACCATGGGGCCGCTCAACGAAGTGATGTCCGCGCTCGGATTTCCCAATCTGCCATTCCTGACGCAGACAAGCTGGGCGCTCGGGTCGATCATCGCCGTCGAGGTCTGGCAGTGGACACCCTTCGTCATCCTCATGATGCTCGCCGGCCTTCAGACCCTGCCCGACGATGTCTATGAGGCGGCGGCTCTCGAGAACGCCACGCCCTGGCAGCAGTTCCGCGACATCACCTTCCCGATGCTGCTACCGATCTCGGTCGCCGTCGTCTTCATCCGCCTGATCGAGAGCTACAAGATCATCGACACCGTCTTCGTCATGACCGGCGGCGGGCCGGGGATCTCGACCGAAACGCTGACGCTCTTTGCCTACCAGGAAGGCTTCAAGAAGTTCAATCTCGGCTACACCTCGGCGCTCTCCTTCCTGTTCCTGATCGTCATCACCGTGATCGGCCTGGTCTATCTCGCCATCCTCAAGCCCTATCTGGAGAAGCACAAATGAGCGTGCGCACTCTCAAGGGAAAACGACGCTGGCTGGCGCTCGGCGGCTGCCTCATCTGGCTCGCCATCACCTTCTTTCCGCTCTACTGGGTGCTGATCACCTCGTTCAAGACGCCGATCGCCGTCGTCGGCGGCCCGACCTATCTGCCGTTCGTGGATTTCGAACCGAGCCTGACGGCCTGGAGCGAGCTTCTGTCGGGCCAGCGAGGACAGTTCTTCAACACCTTCTGGGCATCGACGATCATCGGCCTTTCGGCGTCGATCGCCGCGACCTTCATCGGTGCGATGGCAGCCTATGCGCTGGTGCGCTTCACCTTCCGCTTCCGCCTGCTGTCGGCACTGATCTTCGTGGTGATCGCCTTCGGCGGCTTCCTTCTCGGCCGATATGTGCTTGGCTACGGCCAGGGCATCTCGCTGATCTATTCTTTCGTCGCAGCCCTGGCGCTTGCGGTTATATCCAGCCGGTTCCGTCTGCCCGGACCCGAACTTGGCAACAACGACATCGTCTTCTGGTTCGTCAGCCAGCGCATGTTCCCGCCGATCGTCGCGGCCTTCGCGCTCTACCTGATGTACACGGAAATGGGCAAACTCGGCTTCAAGCTGGTCGACAGCTATATCGGCCTGACCTTCGCCTATATCGCCTTCTCGCTGCCGATCGTCATCTGGCTGATGCGCGACTTCTTCGAAGCGCTTCCGGTCGAGGTCGAGGAAGCGGCGATGGTCGACAATGTGCCGTCCTGGCGGATCTTCTTCGGCATCGTGCTGCCGATGTCGAAGCCAGGGCTGATCGCCACCTTCATGATCACGCTCGCCTTCGTGTGGAACGAGTTTCTGTTCGCGCTGTTTCTCACCAATTCCAAATGGCAGACGCTGCCCATTCTCGTTGCCGGCCAGAACAGCCAGCGCGGCGATGAATGGTGGGCGATTTCCGCTGCCGCTCTCGTTGCCATCATCCCGATGATGGTCATGGCCGGACTTTTGAGCCGGCTCATGCGCTCCGGCCTACTTCTGGGGGCAATCAAGTAAGCAACCGCTTTGGCATGAATTCATTCAACAGGAGGATAGAATGAGGAAATTGCTACTGGCTTCTGCATCATTTGCCGCACTCGCGACGGGGAGTGCCGGAACGGCGCTTGCTGCCTGCGATCCGGATTATACCGGCGTCGAACTGACGGCGACGACACAGACCGGCCCCTACATTGCCTCGGCGCTGCAGCTTGCGGCCAAGGGCTGGGAAGAAAAGACCTGCGGCAAGGTCAAGGTCGTCGAGTTCCCGTGGTCGGAACTCTATCCGAAGATCGTCACGTCGCTGACATCGGGTGAAGACGCCTTCGACGTCATCGCCTTTGCTCCGGCGTGGGCGCCCGACTTTACCGACTTCCTGTCGGAAATGCCGGCGGACATGCAGAAGGGCGCAGACTGGGACGACATCGCCCCGGTTTACCGCGAACAACTGATGGTCTGGAACGGCAAGGTGCTGTCGCAGACGATGGATGGCGACGCCCATACCTACAGTTACCGCATCGATCTCTTCGAAAACGCCGACAACCAGAAGGCCTTCAAGGCTAAATACGGATACGACCTGGCGCCGCCGAAGACCTGGAAACAGTATCTCGACATCGCCGAATACTTCAACCAGCCGACCAACAACCTCTGGGGTACGGCGGAAGCCTTCCGTCGCGGCGGTCAGCAGTTCTGGTTCCTGTTCAGCCATGTCGCCGGCTATACCAGCCATCCGGACAATCCCGGCGCGATGTTCTTCAATCCGGAGACGATGGACGCGCAGGTCAACAATCCCGGCTGGGTTCGCGGCCTTGAGGAATATATCCGCGCCTCCAAGCTTGCGCCGCCGAACGCGCTGAACTTCTCCTTCGGCGAAGTGAACGCCGCCTTTGCCGGTGGCCAGGTGGCGGAATCGATCGGCTGGGGCGACACGGGCGTCATCGGCGCCGACCCGAAGCAGTCGAAGGTCGCCGGCAATGTCGGCTCGGCGTCGCTGCCGGGATCGGACGAGATCTGGAACTACAAGACCAAGAAGTGGGACAAGTTCGACCACGTCGTCCAGACCTCCTTCATGGCTTTCGGCGGCTGGCAGGCGGCAGTGCCCGCGACCTCGACCAAGCAGGAAGCAGCCTGGAACTATATCCAGTTCCTGACGAGCCCGGCGGTATCCGGCCAGGCGGCGATCACCGGCGGCACCGGGGTCAATCCCTACCGCATCTCGCATACGACGAACCTCGATCTCTGGTCGAAGATCTTCTCCGAGCGTGAAGCGAAGGAATATCTGGGCGCGCAGAAGGAGGCAGTGACCGCCAAGAACATCGCGCTCGACATGCGCCTGCCCGGCTACTTCTCCTACACCGAAGTGTTGGAGATCGAGCTTTCCAAGGCGCTCGCCGGGGAGGTGACGCCGCAACAGGCGCTCGATAGCGTCGCCGAGCAGTGGAACAAGCTGACCGACGAGTTTGGCCGCGACAAGCAGCTTGCCGCCTATCGCGCGTCGATGGGCCTTCCGCAGCAGTAACGAAACCACGCCCGCTCCGAGACGATCGGGGCGGGCGCCACCGTCCCGGCGAGACCGGGCACAGACAGCAGCAAGGGTTATCGCATGTCACAGGTCCGACTGGAGCAGATCACCAAGTCCTTCGGGAGCGTCACGGTCATTCCGCCGCTCGATCTTCAGATCGCCGATCGCGAATTCGTCGTGCTCGTCGGGCCGTCCGGCTGCGGCAAGACGACGACGCTCAGGATGATCGCGGGTCTCGAGACGGCGACCTCGGGTTCGATCCGGATCGGCGACCGCGACGTCACGGATCTGCGCCCGGGCCTGCGCAATTGCTCGATGGTGTTTCAGAACTACGCGCTCTATCCGCACATGACCGTTGCCGAAAACATCGGCTACGGTATGAAGGTCCGTGGCACCCCCAAGGCGGAGATCGACAAGGCGGTGGCGGACGCGGCGCGCATCCTCAATCTCGGCGCCTATCTCGGCCGCAAGCCGAGCGCGCTATCGGGCGGCCAGCGCCAGCGCGTCGCGATCGGCCGGGCCATCGTGCGCCAGCCTGATGTCTTTCTATTCGACGAACCGCTGTCCAATCTCGATGCCAAGCTGCGCATCGAAATGCGCACGGAAATCAAATTGTTGCACCGACGTCTTCAGACGACCGCCGTCTACGTCACGCACGATCAGGTGGAAGCCATGACCATGGCAGACCGGGTGGTCGTCATGAACCAGGGGCGCATCGAACAGGCGGCCGATCCGATCACGCTCTACGAGCAGCCGGCCAACCTCTTCGTCGCCGCCTTCATCGGTGCGCCAAGCATGAATTTCATCGAAGGTCGGCTTGAGCGCGGCGATGGCGGACTCGCCTTCCGGGCGGAAGGCGATGTCGCGATCACGGTTCCGCCGGCGCGTGCCGAGAAGCTCGGTGCTTTTGCCGGTAAGGACGTCGTGCTTGGCATTCGTCCAGAGCATACGATGGCGACGGATGCCGCGGCACCAACCGTGAAGCTCACCGTGCGTGACGTGGAGCCGCTCGGGCCGCATACGCTGGCGCTCGGCAGGGTGGGGCAGGGTGCGTTCACCGCACAGGTTCACGCGGCGTCACGCATTGACCCCGACGACCAGATCGAAGTGCCGATCGAGGCGGAGAAGATGCACTTCTTCCTGAAGGAAACCGGCAAGGCCATCGGCCGGTAGAGCAGTTCTAGGAAAAGTGTGAAACGGTTTTCCGTCCGGAATTGCGTTCTTCAAAAGAGATAGACAGTTTCACTGTTTCGAAGAAGCAATGAAACTGACGAACCGGAAGGAGGGAGCCGAAGGCGGTGACGCCTTCGGTCTCTAAATCTTACTTCTGCTCGGCGCGCGCGGCGGCGAGGAATGCGAGTTTCGCCGGCAGTTCCAGGTGCTTGGAGAGCGCCACGCGTTCCGGAGTGTAGTGGTGCTCGACGTCGAGGCAGTTGACGGTGCCGAGCAGCTCGCCGCCGACCACAACCGGGATGTTGGCGACCGAGCCGCAGCCGAGCGACCAGATCGTTTCGTGATCGCCGAAGACCTTGGAGATGTCGACGATGGTGTTGGCGACGAAGGTCTGGTGCGCCTTGTGCACGATGTCGAACCAGCTGTCGTAGCGGATCGGCTTGGTGCCGGAGGTCGGGTATTCCTCGGGATGCGAGGTGTAGGCGCGGCGGGCGACTTCGTTGACCATGTCGACCGTCATGATGGTGAAGAGCTTGGCGCCGATCACCTGGCGGCTAAGCGTCTGCAATGCGGTCCATACCGTATCGGCATCGGTGGCTTTGGCAATCGCCGCGTCGAATTCCGCCAGCGCGGCAGCGATCTGTTCACTGTTCATGCTATGTCCTTGGGGTTACTCGATATCTTAGAAGGGGACGGACGAGAAATCGTCCTGTTGTCCCATCCTAGTTGGCATGCGCGGCGCTGATCTGCATCAGCTCACGCGAATAGGGATCCTTGAGGTCGCCGCGCTTGAGGTCGGCGACATCGGCAATCTCGACGATACGGCCCTGGCGCATGACGGCAAGGCGATCGCAGAGGAAGGAGACGACGGCCAGATTGTGGGTGACCATCAGGAAGGTGAGGTTCTGCTCGCGCCTGAGGCGCTTCAACAGGTTGAGGATTTCGGCCTGGACCGAGACGTCGAGCGCCGAGGTCGGCTCGTCGAGCAAAAGCACTTTCGGCTTCAGCATCAGGGCGCGGGCGATCGCCACGCGCTGGCGCTGGCCGCCCGAAAGCTGGTGCGGGAAGCGGAAGCGGAACTTGCGGTCGAGGCCGACCGAGGTCATCACCTCTTCGATGCGCGCGTTGCGGTCGCCGATCCCGTGGATCGTCAGCGCTTCGCCAAGGGTGGCATCGACGGTCTTGCGGGGATGCAGCGAGCCGTAGGGATCCTGGAACACCATCTGGCACTGGCGTGAGAAGGCGCGGTCGATGCCGTGACCACGGGGCGAGCCGAGCACGGTGATTCCACCTGACCATTCCGGTGCGAGGCCGGCGATCGCCTTCAGCACGGTCGATTTTCCCGATCCGCTTTCGCCGACAAGGGCAAAGCTCTCGCCGTCGGCGATGTCGAGATTGACGTCGTGGGTGATCTGCACGTCGCCATAGGAGATGTCGAGGTTTTTCAGAGAAAGCGCGGTCATGCCTTGGCCCATGCGCTGCGGTCGAGAACCGGCAGCTCGTCGCGTGTTTCATCGAGGCGCGGGATAGAGGCGATCAGCCCGCGCGTATAGGGATGCTTTGCCGCCATCAACTCGCCGGCCTTGCATTCCTCGACCACCTCGCCGGTGTTCATCACGAGGATGCGGTCGCAATAGCTGGAGACGAGGTTGAGGTCGTGGCTGATGAAGATCAGACCCATGCCCTTGCGCTTCACCAGTTCGTCGATGATGTCGAGCACCTGCGCCTGGACCGAGACGTCGAGCGCCGAGGTTGGCTCATCGGCGATCAGCAGATCCGGCTCGGGGATCAGCATCATTGCGATCATCACGCGCTGGCCCATGCCGCCGGAGACTTCGTGCGGATAAAGCTTGGCGACACGCTCCGGATCGGCGATGCGCACCGATTCGAGCATGGCGAGCACGCGGGCATTGACCTCGCGGCGCGGCAGCTTCTGGTGCGTCAGCAGCGCCTCAGCGATCTGCTCGCCGATGGTCATGACCGGGTTCAGCGAGAACTTCGGATCCTGCATCACCATGGAGATGCGGGCGCCGCGGATGGCGCGCATCTGTCGTTCGGACTGCTTCAGGAGGTCAATGCCATCGAAGACGAGCTTGTCGGCGGTGACGCGACCCGGCGCGCGGATCAGCTGTAGGATCGAACGGCCGGTCATCGACTTGCCCGAGCCGCTTTCGCCGACGATGCCGAGGCGCTCGCGGCCGAGGGTGAAGGAGATGCCGCGCACCACTTCGAGATCACCGCGGGGCGTCGGGAAGGTGACGCGCAGGTTTTCGACTTCGAGAAGATTGCTCATCAGCGTTGCTCCCCGCTTTTCGGATCGAGCACGTCACGCAGGCCATCGCCGAGGAAGCAGAAGCCGAGGCTAACCAGAATGATGGCAAAACCCGGCATGGTCGCAACCCACCACTGGTCGAGGATGAAGGAGCGGCCGCGCGAGATCATCGCGCCCCATTCGGGAAGCGGCGGCTGCGCGCCAAGGCCGATGAAGCCGAGGCCGGCGGCCGTCAGGATGATGCCGGCCATGTCGAGCGTGACGCGCACGATCATCGAGGAGGTGCAGAGCGGCAGTACATGGCCGAGATTGACCCGGAGGCTCGATGCGCCGAGCAGGCGCACCGCCGAGATGAACTCGGAGTTCTTGAAGGTGAGCGTTTCGGCGCGCGCGACCCGGGCGTATCCGGGCCAGGAGGTGATCGCGATGGCGATGATCGCGTTCTCGATGCCGGGGCCGAGGGCTGCGACGAAGGCAAGCGCCAGGATGAGCTTCGGCAGCGACAGGAAGATGTCGGTGATGCCCATCAGGATGCGATCGACCCAGCCGCCGAAATAGCCGGCGGCAACGCCGATCACCAGGCCGGCGGGTGCTGCGAGCACGGCGACCAGTGTGACGATGGCGAGCGTGATGCGTGAACCGTAGACGACACGGGACCAGATGTCGCGGCCGAGCTCGTCGGTTCCCATCCAGTGGGCCGCACTCGGTGGCAGCAGGCGTTCGCCCAATGACTGGCGCAGCGGATCATGGGTGGCGAGCCACGGGGCAAAGAGCGCGGTCAGTACCAGAACGAGGATGATGACGGCGCCGACGACGGCGAGCGGATTGCGCATCAGCGCGCCTAAGATGCGGTAGAAGCGCCCGAGGCGCGCCTGCATCGGCGAAGCGGGGCTGTCGTCTATCAGCCATTCACGAAGTGCGGTCATGGTCGCTCCTCCCTTAGCGTGCACGCGGATCGAGCACGCGGTAGAGCACGTCCGAAATCTTGTTGATGCCGATGAAGACCGCGCCGATGACGAGGGTCGAGCCGAGCACGGCCGCCATGTCGGCGTTGAGCAGAGCGACGGTCAGGTAGTTGCCGATGCCGGGCCAGGAGAAGATCGTCTCGATCATCACGGAGCCTTCGAGCAGGCCGGCATAGGAAAGCCCGATGACGGTGATCAACGGCACGCGGATCGGCCGGAAGGCGTGGCGCCAGATGACGAGGCGCTCCGGCACGCCCTTGACGCGGGCGGTTGTCACATATTCCTGGCTCAGCTGGTCCAGCATGAAGGAGCGCGTCATGCGGGCGATATAGGCGAGCGAGAAGAAACCGAGGCAGGAGGCCGGCAGGATCAGGTGCCAGACGGCGTTGCGGAAGATCTCCCATTCGCCGGCGATGATGCTGTCGACGAGGATCAGGCCGGTCACGGGCGACACCATGCCGTCGTAGAAGATATCGACCCGGCCGGGACCGCCGACCCATTTCAGCTTCGCGTAGAAGATCGCCAGGCCGACGAGACCGAGCCAGAAGGCGGGCACCGAATAGCCGAGCAGACCGATGACGCGGATGCCCTGGTCGAGCCAGGAACCGCGCCGGGCGGCGGCAAACACGCCGAGCGGCACGCCGATCAGAACGCCGAGGATGATGCCGAGCGTCGCCATCTCGAGCGTCGCCGGGAAGACGCGCGCGAGATCCTCAAGCACGGGCTTGCCGGTCGAGACCGATGTGCCGAAATTGAAGGTGGCGACGTCACGTACGTAGCTGACAAACTGGGTTATGAGCGGCTGGTCGAGACCCATCTCCTGGCGCACGCGTTCATAGACGGCGACGGGCGCGCGGTCGCCGACGACGGCCAGGACCGGGTCGATCGGGACAATGCGGCCGATGAAAAAGGTGATGGCAAGCAGGCCGAGGAAGGTTATCGCAAGCGTAACCAGGAAGCCCATGAACGAGAAAAGGCGCTGGCGTGCCCGGCTGGGCCGAGCGGCGCGTCGTACAGGCGCTGCTGCTGTGGTGCTGTTGTTTGCCACGTGGCGATTCCATCCCTCTTCGCTTGCGGTCTGAATTGTCGATACCGCAAAAATTCGCTTGGAGTATATAAATAAGTTTGCTTAAATCAAAAAAATTTTACTGGGCGGAAACGGGAGGAATAACCGCTGTGAGCGATCCGTCTGAGGATACGCAAGCCGCTTCGGGCAAATCGGCCGGGGCAGGGCAGCCGAAGGTGGGCGCGCTGGTGCGTGCGCGGCGCCGGCAGATGCATATGACATTGCAGGCGCTCAGCGATGCGGCCGGCGTTTCGGTCGGCTACCTCAGCCAGATCGAGCGCGATCTCGCCATGCCGTCACTCGGCACCCTGGCGCAAATCGCCCAAGGGCTCGGCGCCGAACTCAACCATTTCATCCTCGCCCCGGCGATCGACACCGGGCTCTCGCGTGCTGAAGGCCGCATGGTGTTTTCCGTCGGCGGCTCGCCGGTTTCCTACGAGCGGATCGGCGCGGACTTCGCCGGCAACCAGCTTTCGAGTTTCGTCATCACCATCCCGCCCGGACACCGGTCCGAGGTCTTCAGCCACGAAGGCGAAGAGCTTGTCTACATGCTCGAAGGCGAGATCCTCTTCGGGCTCGATGGCGACGACACCATGCTTTCGCCCGGAGACGGTCTGCACTTTCGCGGCATTCAGCCCCACTACTGGTGGAACAAGACAGACAGGCCCGTGCGGCTGATCTGGACCGGCACGTTGCCGCTCTTCCGCCTGCGCGCTTCCCAATTCAACGAGACCGGCGCGCCGCAATCGGCGCTGAAGCCGGCACCCACAAAAACCAAGCCTCATCGAAAATAGGAGAATGATGATGAGAATGTTCAAGGCCGCGGTCTTCGCGGCGTCCCTGATGATGAGCGTGGCGCCGGCCGCACTCGCCGAAACGCCAGCGGATGTGCTGGTCGTCGCCCAGAACATCGACGACATCGTCAGCATCGATCCGGCCGAGGCCTACGAGTTCTCCTCGGGCGAATACGTCACCCAGACCTATGACCGCCTGGTGCAGTACGATGCGCCCGACGTCAAGAAGCTGGCGCCGGGTCTGGCCTCCGAGTGGACGGCCGACGATGCGGCAAAGACGATCACCTTCACGCTGCGTGATGGCGTCACCTTCTCCTCGGGCAACCCGTTGCGCGGCGAAGACGTCGTCTACTCCTTCAAGCGCGTCGTCGTTCTCAACAAGGCGCCTGCCTTCATCCTGACGCAGCTCGGCTGGACCCCTGAGAACATCGACAAGATGGTGACCGCCGACGGCAACAAGGTCACGATCAAGTACGAAGGCGACTTCTCGTCAGCCTTCGTTCTCAACGTTCTCGCCGCCCGTCCGGCCTCGGTCGTCGACGCTGAAACCGTTAAGGCCAACGAAGCCGACGGCGACTTCGGCAATGCCTGGCTGAAGGCCAACTCGGCTGGTTCCGGTCCGTTCGTTCTCAAGGCCTTCCGCGCCGGCGAACTCTTGAACCTTGCCAGCAACCCGAACTACTTCGGCGGCGCTCCGGCAATCAAGGGCGTCATAATCCGCCACGTGGCCGAAGCCGCGACGCAGCAGCTGATGCTGCAGACCGGTGACGTCGACATGGCGAAGAACCTGACGCCGGACCAGGTGTCGGGCCTCGAAGGCAAGGACGGCGTGAAGGTCGAATCCTATCCGCAGGCCGCCGTGCACTTCCTGTCGTTCAACCAGAAGGACGCTGCCCTGCAGCCGCCGGCCGTCTGGGAAGCCGCGCGCTACCTCGTCAACTACAAGGGCATGACCGACAGCTTCCTCAAGGGCCAGATGGATGTTCACCAGGCCTTCTGGCCGAAGGGCTTCCCGGGTTCGCTCGATGAAACGCCTTACAGCTACGACGTTGAAAAGGCGAAGAAGATTCTCGCCGATGCCGGCATCAAGACGCCGATCAAGGTGACGCTCGACGTCATCAACTCGACGCCGTTCACCGACATGGCGCAGTCGCTGCAGGCATCGTTTGCCGAAGCCGGCATCAACTTCGAGATCATCCCGGGCACCGGCAGCCAGGTGATCACCAAGTACCGCGCCCGCACGCACGAAGCCATGCTGCTTTACTGGGGCCCGGACTTCATGGACCCGCATTCGAACGCAAAGGCTTTCGCCTATAACGAGGACAACGCCGACGACAAATATCAGTCGACGACCACCTGGCGTAACGGCTGGGCGGTTCCGGCCGAACTCAACGAGGCGACCAAGGCAGCACTCAAGGAAGCCGATCCGGCCAAGCGCGACGCGCTCTATGTCGACCTGCAGCGCAAGGTGCAGGAAAAGTCGCCGATCGTGATCATGTTCCAGGCCGCGACCCAGGTCGCGATGAAGGACAAGGTTGAAGGCTACGTCAACGGCGCCACCTCCGACTTCGTCTTCTACCGCCTGGTGAAGAAGAACTGATCGGCCAGCGATCGCCCTTGCGCCGATGAGAAAAAGGCGCACATATCAAAACGCCCTGGGCCTTCCGGCCCGGGGCGACGTGTTTCTACCGATTGGTTTGATCAAGTTCTGGGAAGGTTTGCGAAATGGCGGATGTGAAGGTGAGAACGCGGGAAACCGGTGCGACGGCGGTCGTCGGCAAGACCGGCTTTCCGCATGTGACGTCGGTGACCGGCGGCGAACTCGATATCGTCACCGGCCCGTCGCAGGCGGGCTACGGCCCGCTCGACCTGCTTTACGCGTCGCTCGCAAGCTGCCTGGTGCTAAGCGCCCGCATTGCCGCCAGCCGATTTGGCGTGCTCGACCGGCTGACGGAAGTGAGCGCCAAGGTGACCGGTGAGAAGGCCTACGACGAGCCCTCCCGTGTGGCGAAGTTCAACATCGTCTTCGATATCAAGGGCGATTTCGACGACACGGTCCGCCATGCGATCGCGGAAGCGGCCGAAAACGAAATCTGCACCGTCAGCAACACGATCCGCGGCAATCCGGAATTCGTCACGACGTTTGGCCACTGATCTTCGGGGTCTCCAGATCTAAACAAAAAGGGCGGGCTGCCATTGGCAGCCCGCCCTTTTGATGCATCCACTGCTGAGACCCATTCAGGCCGGCTGCGGGGTGAGCGCCTCCGGTTGGCGCCGGCCGATGGTCAACACCAAGAGGGCCGCGACGATGCAGAGCATGCCGGCCGCGATCAAGGCCGGCGTATAGGTCTCCAGCGACGTCCGGCTGGCGCCGGCGAGAAAGGTCGCGCTGGCGGCTCCGAGCTGATGGCCGGTGAAAACCCAACCGAAGACAAGGGCGGCGCGCTCCGGTCCGAAGCGTTCAGCCGAGAGCTTCACGGTCGGCGGAACCGTGGCGACCCAATCCAGGCCGTAGAAGATCGCAAAAATCGACAGCGTGTAGATGTTGAAGCCGCTAAACGGCAGGAACATCAGCGACAGGCCGCGCAGACCATAGAACCAGAAGAGCAGCCAGCGATTGTCGTAGCGGTCCGACAGCCAGCCGGAGCCGATGGTGCCGATGAGGTCGAACACGCCGATCAGTGCCAGCAGGCTGGCCGCGGCAACGGGGGCAATACCCACGTCGCCGCAGATCGAAACCCAATGGGTCTGGATGAGCCCGTTGGTGCTGAAACCGCAGACGAAGAAGGTGGCAAACAGCACCCAGAAGGTGTTGGTCCTGGCGGCGTCGGCGAGCGCCCGGATCGGTGCGATCAGCAGTTCCCCGAAGCTCTTCGCCTTTGGCGGCGCCGGGGCCATCTGCTGCGAGCCGAAGGGCGCAAGGCCGAGGTCGCCAGGGCGATCCTGCATCAACAATAGGACCAGCGTGAAGGCCGCAAGCAGGATGACGATGATCAGCGTCAGCGCCGAGCGCCAGCCGATCGTTTCGGTGAGGGATGCAAGAAGCGGCAGGAAGACCAATTGCCCAGTGGCGTTGCTGGCGGTCATTAGCCCGACGACGAGCCCGCGTCGCTTGTCGAACCAGCGCGTCGCGACCGTGGCCCCGAGCACAAGCGCCGTCATGCCGGTGCCGACGCCGAGCACCACGCCCCAGATAGCGACCAGGTGCCAGAGTTCCGTCATGTAGAAGGAGGCGGCGATGCCGGAGATGATCAGGATCAGTGCCGTGGAGACGACCGGGCGCACGCCGAAATGGTTCATGAAGGATGCAGCAAACGGACCGAGAAGACCGAAAAGGCAAAGCCGGATGGCGAGCGCCAGCGAGATTTGCGCGTTGGTCCAGCCGAATTCAGTCTCGAGCGGCTTGATCAGTACGCCGGCCGAGCCCATGGCGCCGGCGGTTGACAGCATGACCAGAAATGTGACGGCGGCGACAGCCCAGCCGTAATGGATATTGCGTTTGGCAAGATAACGCGCAAGCGCCGGACCGAGCATCGTCGATTTCCTTTCGTCCATGTTTTCGGGCATGCGACAGCGCTGCGCGGGCGGTTGGGAGCGCAGGTCGCAGATTGAACCGTTGTTTGGCAGTATTCTTCCGGTTCCGGGCAGCGCAGGCTGCCTGGATTATCCTGGCCACAAGTCGCAGAGCGCGACCAGAAAGTTGATCTGGAAACGAGGCGCTAAAGCGCCAGCAGCAGGTCCTCCAGCTGGGCGGTGGCATCGGCTCCCAGCCGACCCTCGATCTTGTCCTGGGCGGCCTGCCAGAGCGGTGCAGCGTCAGCCAGTATCCGGTGGCCGCTCTCCGTCAATTCGACGATGGCCTCCCGCTGGTCCTTTCCGCTTCCCGTCGCGGCCAATCCCATTCCCTCCAACACCTTGACGTTGCGACTGACCGTCGATCGCTCGAGTTCGATCTTCCGGCCAAGCTCGGTCATCGAGATCGGTTCATCGCGCGCGATGTGCCGAAGCAGGCTGAACTGAGCAAGGTTGAGGCCAATCGGCTGAAGTGCATCGTCATAGACGGACGTCACTCTGCGAGTGGCTTTGCGTAGGAGGGCACAGTAACAACGGGACATGATGTGTGTATATACACGCAAATGATTGACGTCAAGCGTTCCGTGGCGCGAGGCCCGGTTCGGAGCGATTAGCGGTTCAACCGAAACTGAAGAACGTGGTTGGGATAAGCCTGGTCGCCGATGATGAAATGGGTTTGTCCTGCCCTCTCAAAACCGTTCGCGAGGTAGAAGGCCGTGGCCTTTTCATTTTCTGCGTTTACCGCCAGCCACGTGTTTGGCTGGCCAGTGTCCAGGCAGAATTGCAGGCCGGTTTTCAGGAGAGCTTTCCCGAGGCCGCGACCATGGTGGCGGAGCTGGACGTAGAGCGTCGTTATTTCCAGGTCGGAGGCGATGTCCACCGGCGCTGGCGAACTCGCCGACATGCGCAAGAAGCCGTCGATGCCGACGGCGTTCTGCGAAACCCAGACGGTCTCGTTGCCGTCGCGCAGGATCTCGTCGAAGCGCGCGGTGGTAAACTGCTCCAGCGCATAGTCGGCGAAGAATGCGTTGACGCCTTCCCTGATGTACGTATGCAGCCAGACTTCCAGGCTGATCGCCGCAAGGCTGGATGCATCCGCCATGGTCGCACGTCTGATCGTCGTCTCGTTCGTCACGCGGCTGTTCTCGATCTCAATCGACAAAGGCTTCGAGTTCCTTGTCGAACTCGACCTCGACGACGTTGTTGAAGAGCGCCGTCGCCACCATGATGCCGGCGAAGGCGACGAGGTCGACCAGCGCCTTGGCGTCGTAGCGCGCCTTGAGGCCCGTCCAGATTTCCTCCGCAACGGCATTGCTGTCGGCGACGATCGCGCGACCGAAGGCAATCAGGCGCTGTTCGTCTTCGCTCGGCACGACGGTATGAAAATCGATGCCGGCATTGGCAAAGGCGCGGCGGAAGAAGCCCATGGCGATCGGCGACTTCATCGCTTCCGAGATGGAATGGGAAAGGAACCAGATCGCCCTGTCGTCGAGGGCCGGGCGCAGTTCCTCGCGCAACGTGAACCATTCCGCATAGATGCGGTGCGCGACCGGTGAATGCAGGAGCGTGCGCTTCATGTTGGTCATGCGGCCGCGTACGCGGACCTCCTCGTCATGCGCGGAGCGGATATCGTCGGAAGCGGTGTCGTAGTCGATCTGGGGGATATGGCTCATGGTCATGCCTGTCTTGGTGGCGCGAGCTGCGCAGATGATGGTTAGAAGCGTTAGACGGTGCTGAGCAGGATGCTCGTTTCGCTGTTCGACACGCCATCGACGTCGCGCACTTCGCGCAGGATGCGATCGAAATCGCTGAGACTGTTGGCGCGGATTTCGGCGACCAGATCCCAGCCGCCGTTGGTGGTGTGTAGCGCATAAAGTTCCGGCAGGCCGCGCAGGTATTTGATCACCTTGGTGGTGTTGCGGCCGCTGACCTCGATCATCATGATCGCACGGATGGCGCGATCGTCATAATCCTGCCGCACGCGCAGGGTGAAGCCGAGCACCGCCCCGCTCTCGAGCAGCCGGTCGATGCGAGTCTGCACCGTCGCCCTCGATATGCCGAGCACCGCAGCGATCTTGGAGTAGGGCGCGCGGCCGTCTTCTCGCAGGAGCGAGATGAGCTGGTGATCGAGGTCATCGAAGATATGCATGAAAGATGTATATTACGATTGCGCAAATTGCTCAATATGCCCCTCAATTTTACGCAAGTTTAAAATTTCAACTCACTTCTTGCGAGCCTACGCTGACTTCATCGAATTTCTCCGATGGAGTTTTAAACGTGGTTCAGTATGTCGGTGTCGGCAACGTAATCGAGCTGGTCAAATCGATCGGCATTGAGACGTTCCTTGTGGGTCTTGCGGAATATATCGAGGACGATTTCCGCCGCTGGAACGCATTCGAGAAAACCCCGCGGCTTGCGAGCCACTCGAAGACGGGCGTCATCGAGTTGATGCCGACCTCCGATGGCGAGCATTACGGCTTCAAATACGTCAACGGCCACCCGAAAAACCCAAATGTCGGCCTGCAGACGGTGACCGCCTTCGGCGTTCTCTCCGATGTCAGCACTGGCTACCCCTGCCTGGTCTCCGAAATGACGATTATGACGGGTCTTCGCACGGCGGCGACCTCGGCGCTGGCCGCGAAGTACCTCGCTCGTCCGGACGCCCGCTCGATGGCGATCATCGGTCTCGGCGCCCAGTCCGAATTCCAGGCGCTCGCCTTCCGCGCCCTTCTCGGCGTCAAGCGGCTGCAGGTTTTCGACATCGACAGCGAAGCGGCGACCAAGTTCTGCAACAACCTCTCGGATATGGACTTCGACATCGTCGTCGCCGCGACCGCGGAAGAAGCCGTATCCGGCGCCGACATCATCACGACCGTCACGGCCGACAAGCGCAACGCCACGATCCTCTCCGACAACATGGTCGGCGCCGGCGTGCACATCAATGCGGTCGGTGGCGATTGCCCCGGCAAGACTGAACTGCAGGGCGATATCCTGCGCCGCGCCGACGTCTTCGTCGAATATCCGGAGCAGACCCGCATCGAAGGCGAGATCCAGCAGATGGCGCCGGACTTCCCGGTCACCGAACTCTGGCAGGTCATTGCCGGCGAGGCCGAAGGCCGTCGCTCGAGCGCCCAGATCACCATCTTCGATTCCGTCGGCTTTGCCACCGAGGACTTCTCGGCGCTGCGTTTCCTGCGCGACAAGATCCAGGGCACCCCGTTCTACACCGAGCTCGATCTGACGACGCAGCCCGAGCATCCGCGCGATCTCTATGGCCTGTTCCGGCAGCAGCCGACGGCCCCCGTCGAGCGGAGCGCTGCGTAAGATGAAGAGACTGTCCGTACAGGCGCCGAAGGGCGTCGTGATGATCCGTCCGCACCATTTCGGCCCAAACCCGATGACGGCCGAGGACAACGCCTTCCAGGCAACCGACGCGGCGCGCCAGCCATCGGCAATCGCCAAGGAGGCTTATGACGAAGTCAGCCGCATGGCTGACGGGCTCGCCGATGCTGGCGTCGCGGTCCATCTCTTCGAAGACGAAACGACGACCCGTCCAGATTCTGTCTTCCCGAACAACTGGTTCTCGACCCACTCGGGCGGTCACGTCGCGATCTATCCGATGTATTCGGAAAGCCGCCAGAGCGAGCGCCGCGCCGACATCATCGAGATGCTGAAGAACGAATACCGTGTTCAGGACGTGATCGACTATTCCGGCCTCGAAAAGGATGGCGTCTACCTTGAGGGCACGGGCGCGATGGTGCTCGACCATATCGGCCGCGTCGCCTATGCGGCGCGCTCTAACCGCACCAATGAAGTGGCGCTGGAACGTTTCTGCACCCACTTCAATTTCGAGCCGATGATCTTCGGCGCGGTCGATCGCCAGGGCAACTCGATCTACCATACCAACGTGCTGATGTGCATCGGCACCGAGTTTGCGCTGATCGGCACGAGCATGATCCCGGATGCGGCCCGCCGCCAGGAAATCTGCGCCCGCCTGGAAGAGACCGGCCGCCAGGTCATCGATCTGACGCTGAAGCAGATCGAGAACTTTGCCGGCAATGCCATCGAACTCGATGGGGCCGACGGCCGCGTCGTCGTCATGTCGGCCCGCGCACTCGCTTCGCTGCGCGCCGAACAGATCAAGGCGCTGGAAGTCTCGGCGCGTGTTCTCGCCTTCGACGTTCCGACCATCGAACTTGCCGGCGGGTCCGTGCGCTGCATGCTCGCTGGCGTTCACCTGTCCCGTCGGGAAAACGTGAACAAGCAACCGCTTTACGCCGCCATGTCCGATCGCTAGAAGCACCTCATCCAAGCCAAAGGTATTACAAATGTCGCAGTCACGCCCTGTCTACCAGTTCAACAACATCATCGTGCGCACCCCGTCGAAGTCGGTCGTCAACGGCCTGCGTGCCGACGACCGCGGCAACCCAACCTTTGAGGGCGTGAAGGCTGAACATGACGCCTATATCGCGGCGATGAAGGATGCTGGCGTGAAGGTCACGGTGCTGCCGGCGCTCGAAGCCTTCCCGGACTCGATCTTCGTCGAGGATCCGGCGCTGGTCTTTACCGAAGGCGCAATCCTTCTGCGTCCGGGCGCCGAGACCCGCGTCAAGGAAACGCCGGAGATCGAGCCGACGCTGCGCGCCATGTTCGAGACTGTGCTCGATCTGCCGGGCGAAGGCTTTGCCGATGGCGGCGACGTGCTGACCACCCGCGAAAGCGTGATGATCGGCCTTTCGGCCCGCACCAACAAGGTCGGCGCCGAAGCCCTTCAGGCTTGCCTCACCAAGCTTGGCCGCAAGAGCGAGATCGTCGCGACGCCGGAAGGCGTGCTGCACTTCAAGACCGATTGCTCGCTGCTCGACGACGAGACCGTGCTGTCGACCGCGCGCCTTGCCAAGTCCGGCGCGTTTGAGCGTTTCAAGCAGGTGATCATTCCCGAGGGCGAAGAGCCTGCGGCCAATGCATTGCGCGTCAACGACGTCGTCATGGTCGGCTCGGACTTCCCGCGCACGATCGAGATGCTCGACAAGCTCGGCTACAAGGTCGTGCCCATGAAGACGACGGAGATCGGCAAGATCGACGCGGGTCTGTCCTGCATGTCGCTGCGCTGGTTCAGCAACACGCTCTGATCCGACGCAATCCCCGAGGAGGAACATTATGAAGACGTTGAAGACCGCCCTGTTCGCAGGGATCGCCCTTTCCATGGCTGCGGGCAGCGCCCTTGCCGAGGACACGCTACGCCTCGGCATGACGCCGGAGCCTTACATGCCTTTCACCCAGGTCAACGCCGGCGGTGAGTGGGAGGGCCTGGAAGCCGATCTTTCCCGTGCGCTTTGCGAGAAGATGGCCGTCAAGTGCGACATCAACCAGATGGCCTGGGACGGACTGATCCCGTCGCTCAAGGAAAACAAGATCGACTTCATCATCGGCGCCTTCTCGATCACCGACGAGCGTCGTCAGGTCGTTGATTTCTCGGCGCCGTACTACACCGAGGGCACGTCTTTCGTCGGCTCCAAGGGTGATACCAGCGAGATCAAGACGATCGACGCGGCTGACGGTTCCGGCAAGATCATCGATCCGGAAAGCGTCGAGGGCAAGATCATCGGCGTGCAGGCGTCGAGCGTCCAGTCGGCCTATGTCACCAAGTACCTGACCGGCGCCGAAGCCAAGAGCTACGATACCGCCGACAATTCGGTCGCAGACCTCATTGCCGGTCGCGTCGACTATGTGCTGATCCCCGACCTCTACATCCAGACGTTCCTCAAGACGCCTGAAGGTGCGGACTACGAGGTCAAGGTCGAAGTGCCGAAGAACGTCACGCTCGGCGAAGGTGTCGCCTATGCCGTGCGCAAGGGCGATGCCGCAACGCTCGACAAGGTCAATGCCGGCCTTGCAGCGCTCGAAAAGGACGGCACGACGCAGAAGCTCGTCGACAAGTGGATCTTCGGCAAGAAGTGATCGCATGACTTGGAAGCCGGCGGCGGTCTTGGATCGCTGCCGGCCTCGATCGCCAAACCGGCCGCAGCGTCGGGGCACCATCGCAGCAGGCGCGACAGCACCTTCCCGACCTGAGGGCGGGCGGCGCCTGGGCTGACGAGACACTCGGGAACAGGTAACGACGGATGGACTATTACTGGCAATTGCTTGCCTGGGGCGGCGAGGGCTGGGGCGACGATTTCGCCTGGGGCCTGCTGATGACCTTGCAGGTATCCGTGGTCGCCTATGCGGTTGCGGTTCTCTTCGGTTTCCTCGGGGCTGCCGGTAAACTGTCGAAACACCGCGTCCCGCGGTTTCTCGCCGACATCTACACGACAGTCGTGCGCTCGCTTCCTGAGCTGCTCGTCATTCTGCTTCTCTATTTCTCGGTCGCAAGCGGCGCCGAACGGCTGTTGAAACACTTCGGCCTCGTTGCCGAGAGCTTCCAGTTCAGCCCGTTCTGGGCGGCGATCATCGCGCTCGCCTTCGTTTCCGGCGCCTTCATGACCGAGGTGCTGCGCTCCGCCTTCCTTTCGGTGCCGCCGGGCCAGATCGAGGCGGCGGTCTCGATCGGCATGTCCAGGCAGAAGATCTTCACCCGTATCGTCTTCCCGCAGATGATGCGCCACGCGGTTCCCGGCATGGGCAATCTCTGGCTGTCGATCACCAAGGAAAGCGCCATCATCAGCGTGCTCGGCTCCTTCAGCGAGCTGCTCTACACCGGCTATCGCGCTGCTGCCGGCACCAAGCAGTACATCTTTTTCTATGGGCTGACGGCCATCCTGTTCCTGGCGATCACGCTCGTTTCCGTGCTGGTGATCGCGCAGATCGAACGCCGCCTCAACCGGGGGCACCACTGATGGATACGATCTCCAACGTCCTCGGCTTTCTGCCGGCGCTGCTCAAGGCCACCCCGCTGACGCTGCTGCTGACGGCGGTCGCCGGCGTCTTCGGTCTCGTCCTCGGCACGCTGGTCGCGCTCGCACGGCTGTCCGGCCGCCGTGTGCTCTCGGTCCCGGCCTATGTTTTCACCTTCGCTTTCCGCGGCACGCCGCTGCTCGTGCAGATCTATCTGATCTACTATGGCCTCGGGCAGGTCCTGCCCGGCACCTGGGTGCGCCACAGCTTCCTTTGGCCCTATCTGCGTGATGGTCTGTGGTATGCGATCTTTGCGCTCAGCCTCAACCAGGCGTCCTATAACGCAGAGGTTATCCGCGGCGCGATCAAGGCAATCCCGCGCGGACAGATCGAAGCGGCAAAATCGATCGGCATGCGCTCGTCGATGATCCTTCGCCGCATCACCCTGCCGCAGGCGTTCCGCTCCTGCCTGCCGGTGCTGACGGGCGACCTGATCATCCTGCTGAAGACGACGTCGCTCGCCTCGACGATCACCGTGCTTGAGGTGATGGGCACCGCCCGCATCCTGCAGCGCCAGTCGCTGTTGACCTTCGAGCCGCTGATTGCCGCCGGCATCATCTATTTCACCGTCGTCTTCATCCTGACGCGCATCATGGGCGTCGTCGAGAAGCGGCTCACCCGCTACCGCACGGCGAAGGCATAAGAGGAGGCGCGCCAAGGCGCGCGAGAGGAACGAACATGGTCGCATCAGCGCTTTCGGTGAAGAATATTCACAAGAGCTTCGGGTCCGTCGAGGTGCTGAAAGGCGTCTCCTTCGAGGCAAAGTCCGGCGACGTCATCTCGCTGATCGGCAGCAGCGGCTCCGGCAAGAGCACGCTTCTGCGCTGCATCAACTATCTGGAGACGCCGGACGAGGGGGAGATCTCCGTCTCGGGCGAGGTGATCAGGACAGCCAAAGGTAAGGACGGCAAGTTCCATGCCGTCGACAAGCGACAGCTCGAACACATCCGCACCCGTCTCGGCATGGTGTTCCAGAGCTTCAATCTCTGGTCCCACAAGACCATCCTTGAAAACATCATCGAAGGGCCGATCCATGTTCTCGGCATGACGAAGAAGGATGCGATCGGCGAAGCCGAGCTCTTGATGGAAAAGGTCGGCATCACGCCGAAGCGCGATCACTATCCCAACCAGCTTTCCGGCGGCCAGCAGCAGCGCGCGGCGATCGCCCGGGCGCTGGCGATGAAGCCCGAGGTGATGCTTTTCGACGAGCCCACCTCGGCGCTCGATCCGGAACTCGTCAACGAGGTGCTGCTCGTCATCAAGAAGCTCGCTGAAGAAGGCCGCACGATGGTGATGGTCACCCACGAAATGTCACTCGCCCGTGATATCTCGAGCGAAGTGATCTTCCTGCACAAGGGTTTGGTCGAAGAACGCGGTGCGCCCCAGCAGATGATGCGCGATCCGCAATCGGCGCGGCTGCGCCAGTTCCTGCAGATGGCTTGAGGAGGCCGAAATGCGCGACGCCAATTTTTCCGAATTCCTGCCCGAGCTCGTCGACATCCGCCACACGCTGCACGAGATGCCCGAGATCGGCCTTTCCGAGGTGAAGACCTCGGAGTTTGTCGCCGGCCTCCTGCAATCCTGGGGCTTCGAGGTCACCCGTGGTCTTGCGACAACAGGCATCGTTGCAACGCTGAAGCGCGGCAACAGCAACCGCGCCATCGGCTTTCGCGCCGATTTGGATGCGCTGCCGATGCAGGAAGAGACCGGCCTTGCCTATCAGAGCAAGCATCCGGGCGCGATGCATGCCTGCGGCCATGACGGCCACACCAGCATGCTGCTCGGCGCAGCCTGGGCGCTGTCGAAGGACGAGAGCTTCAACGGCACGGTTCACCTGATCTTCCAGCCGGCCGAGGAAAACTTCGGTGGCGGCAAGCTGATGATCGAGGACGGCCTGTTCGAGCGTTTCCCTTGCGAACGGGTCTATGCGCTTCACAATTGGCCGGGTCTTCCGCTCGGCCAATTCTCCAGCCGCGCCGGCGCCATGGCGGCGTCGATCGACGTGCTGACGCTGACGATCAAGGGCAAGGGTGGCCACGGCGCCCAGCCGGAACTGACGGTCGACCCGGTCGTCGTCGGTTCCAGCGTGGTGATGGCGCTGCAGACGCTGGTCTCGCGCAACGTCTCTCCGCACCAGCCGTCCGTATTGACGGTCGGCTCGTTCCAGGCGGGTTCCGCTTCCAACATCATTCCGGATACCGCGGTGCTGGAAATCAGCATGCGCGCCATGGACCCTGTCGTCCGCAAGCAGTTGCAGGAGCGTGTCGAGCAGATCGCCCGCCTGCAGGCGGAAAGCTACAACGCCGAAGCCGTCTTCGACTGGCAGGTCGGCTATCCTGCGACGATCAACGATGCCGAGGCGGTCGAGGACGCGCGTGCGGTGATCGCCGACACATTCGGCGCGGATGCCTATGTCGAGTTGCCTGAGCCGCTGATGGGCAGCGAGGACTTCTCGTTCTTGCTGGAAAAGGTGCCGGGCGCCTATGTGCTGATCGGCAATGGCGACAGCAGTGGGCTGCACACAACCCGCTACGATTTCAACGACGACATTCTTGAGCGCGGCGCGACCTATTTCTACCAGCTCGCACGCGCGGCGCTCGTTTAAGCGCGCGGCATCAAACGCCCGGTCGCTCAGGTGGCCGGGTGAAGGTCGCCGAAGACCGTCGGGATCAGCTCCGACACGGTCGGGTGGATATGAACCGCGTGCGTGATCGTCGTGTAGGGCTTGCCGGCATACATGACGTCGAGGATGCTCTGCACCGCCTCGTCGCCGCTCGTTCCGAGGATCGAAGCTCCGAGAATCTTCTTGCTTTCGGCGTCGACGATCACTTTCATGAAGCCTTCGGTTTCTCCCTTTTCCACGGCACGGCCGACACGGGTCATCGGTCGCGTGCCGATGAGCAGCTTGCGTCCCGCCTTGCGCGCCTCGGTTTCCGTCATGCCGGCGCGGCCAAGCGGCGGATCGATGAAGAGGCCGTAGGTCGAAATGCGGTCGCTGACCTTCCGCGCCTCGCCGTCGAGCAGATTGGCGGCGATGATCTCGAAGTCGTTGTAGGCCGTGTGGGTGAATGCGCCGCGGCCGTTGCAGTCGCCCATCGCGAAAATATGCGAGACGTTGGTCGCAAGCTGCTCGTCGACTTCGATATAGCCGCGTGCGTCGGTCTTGACGCCGGCGCGGTTAAGATCGAGATCGTCGGTGTTCGGCCGGCGCCCGGTCGCGAGCAGCAGGTGGGAGCCGACGATCTCGGGTGCGCCCGCCGTGCAATCCACGCCGGCGACGACGTCGTCGCCACTCCTGGCAAAGCGGATGCACTCGGCATTAAGGCGAAACTGGATGCCCTCTTTCTCCAGGATGGCGAGAATGGCGTCGGAAACGTCCGTATCCTCGCGGCCGATCAGCCGCGGCCCCTTCTCGATCACGGTGACTTCGGAGCCGAAGCGACGGAACATCTGCGCAAACTCGAGCCCGATGTAGCTGCCGCCGACGACGATCAAGTGGCGGGGCAGGGTGTCGAGATCCATGATCGAGACGTTGGTGAGATACGGTACGTCCGCGACACCGGGGAAATCCGGGGTCGCGGCGCGCCCGCCGACATTCAGAAAGATCTGGTCGGCCGAGAGCAGCGCGTCGCCGACCCGGATCTCATGCGGGCTTTCGAAGCGCGCATGGCCTTGGAACACGGTGCAGTTCTCCATGCCTTTCAGCCAGTTTTCGATGTTTCCCCGGGACGTGAACCGCACCGTGTCCTTGCGCGCCATGACGCGGGCAAAGTCGATGGTGACCGGGCCGGTCGTCACGCCATAGTCTGCGCCCCGTCGCGCCAGATGCGCGGCATAGGCGCTCGCGACCATCGCCTTGGTCGGCATGCAGCCGGTGTTGACGCAGGTGCCGCCGAAGTGCTTGCGCTCGATCAGGGCGACGGTCTTGCCGGCCGCCGTGAGCCGCCCGGCAAGCGATGGACCGGCCTGGCCGGCACCGATGATGATTGCGTCGAAATGTTTCGTCATGAGACCGAGGACACCACCCAGAGTGCGAGGAGAACGGCAACAGCATCCTCGAGAAGGGCGATCGGCAGATCCTTGCCGCCGATGGCCGCAACGAGGCGCTTGCGCGCTTCATAGCCGCCGAGCGTTCCGATAATTGCACCGATGACGCCGGCGACCAGTCCGGGGAGCATAGCACCTCCGGCCGTGCCAAGCACGGCGCCGCAGAAAGCACCCGAAACGATGCGGGCGCCGAACTGCTGGGGAACCTTGCGGCTTGGCGTGCTCGGCAACTGATCACCGACGAATTCCACGAGCGCCAGAAGGCCGGCGACATAGGGCGTGAACCGGAAGCCCATGAAGGCTGCCCAGGTGCCGTTGAGCGGCAGCCAGCCGGCGGCTGCGCCAATGCTGACGGCGGCAGGTGCGGTCATGGTGCGCAGGCCGGCAACCACGCCGATAAGCAGCGCGAGAAGATAGATCGACATAAATTCCCCGAACGTTCGCCGGGCGAGCCCGGCCGTCAGCCCCCAGACGGGTCGGGTCGAGCGGCTTCGCGACCAAGAATGAAGGCGGTTGTTTCTGGCGGGCCGCAATCAGAGTGGCCGACAATGCCGGCCTTTGCAACCGCGCAATCACGGGCGGCTTCTCTTAGTCTATGCTTTCGATCGTCTTAGTCGCCGGCGAGATTATTCGCCTGCTGCAGTCTGTGCGTGCAACCCTATTTTTTGCCGGGGCCTGACATATATGGAATGCCTTGCCCCGACGGAGCGGGCGTTCCGTGATCAAACTTGCGGAGCGAAACTCGAGGAGAGACCCATCATGCGCCTGACCAGACTGCTTATCGGAACTGCCCTTGCCTTCACGCTGACTGCTGCCGCGGCGAGTGCCGATGTGGTCGTATCCTCGAAGATCGACACGGAGGGCGGTGTGCTCGGCAACATCATCCTTGCGGTGCTCAACGCCAACAACATCAAGACGGTCGACCGCGTCCAGCTCGGGGCGACGCCGGTCGTGCGCAAGGCGATCACCGCCGGCGAGATCGACATCTATCCGGAATACACGGGCAATGCCGCCTTCTTCTTCGAAAAGGCCGACGATCCGGTCTGGAAGGATGCGGCCAAGGGCTATGAGACGGCCAAGAAGCTCGACTACGACGCCAACAAGATCGTCTGGCTGACGCCATCGCCGGCCAACAATACCTGGGCGATCGGCCTGCGCAAGGAAGTGGCCGATGAAAACAAGCTGAAGACGCTGAGCGACTTTGGCAAATACATCGCTGGCGGCGGGAAGGTCGTGCTGGCGGCGTCGTCTGAATTCGTGAACTCGGCCGCCGCACTGCCGGCGTTCCAGACGACCTACGGCTTCACCTTGAAGCAGGACCAGCTCATCACGCTTTCCGGCGGTGATACCGCGGCAACGATTGCGGCTGCGGCGAACCAGACGAACGGCGCGAACGCGGCCATGGTCTATGGCACCGACGGTGGCATCGCGCCGTCAGGTCTCATAGTGCTGGAAGACGACAAGGCGGTGCAGCCCGTCTATCAGCCGGCTCCCATCATCCGCGAGGCCATACTCAAGGAAAACCCGCAGATCGAGGAACTCTTGAAGCCGGTGTTCGAGAAGCTGGACCTGGTGACGCTACAGGAGCTGAACGGCCGCGTGCAGGTCGGTGGCGAACCGGCCAAGGCGGTCGC
The DNA here is from genome assembly GCF_000799055.1 of Ensifer sp. ZNC0028. Lineage (NCBI taxonomy): Bacteria > Pseudomonadati > Pseudomonadota > Alphaproteobacteria > Hyphomicrobiales > Rhizobiaceae > Ensifer > Ensifer sp. ZNC0028. The sequence continues at coordinate 110,713 of NZ_JTLA01000030.1, read as the reverse complement.
CGAGGACTTCCTGAAGAAGAACGGTTTCCTGAAATAAGTTGACGGACACCCGGGACGCTGGTCGGATGGCCGGCGTTCCGGGATAGGCCTGCAGGTGCCGGAGACGCGCCGGCACAGGCGGGGAGGGAATGTGGTTTGAAAGCACTCCGCTTTGACAAGCTCGGAGCGATCATTGCGGCCCTGGCGCTCGGCGGCGCCTTCATCGCGCCTTTTGCAACGTTTCGTGCCAACCGTATTGTCGCCGGCGAGGTCAAGTCGGTGGCCGACGCCCTGCCTGCGGGCTGGAGTGCCGTGCTGCTGGCCATCGTGGTCTGCGCGGTCGTCGTCGCGCTACTGCGCTCGCCCGCTTATCTGCGTCTCGCTGCGGCTTTTGTCGCGCTCGCCACGCTGGCGCTCGGCATCGGCGTTGCCGCCACGCATCTGACGCCTGAAGCCAACACCTATGCCCGGGTGTCGCCCGCTTCGGGCTTTTGGACCATGCTCTTTGCCTTCGGGCTGCTCGCCGCCGACGCCTTGACGCGACTGCGCCCGGTGCCTTTCGTGCGCGTCGTGGTGCTCGTCGCCGTGCTTGGCTTTATCGGAATACTCTTGCTTTCCGGCACCTGGGACGGTCTTTCCATCCTGAAGGAGTATGCGAGCCGGGTGGACACGTTCTGGGCGGAGGGCCGCAAGCACGTGACCCTGGCGCTAGGCTCGCTCGTCGCTGCGACCGTCGTCGGCATCCCGCTCGGCATCCTCTGCCACCGGGTCACGCGACTGCGCGACGGATTGCTCGGCGTGCTGAACGCGATCCAGACGATCCCGTCGATCGCGCTCTTCGGCATTCTCATCGCGCCGCTCGGCTGGATCGCCCTCCATGTGCCGGGCGCCGCCGCGATCGGCATTCGTGGCATCGGCGTTGCTCCGGCCTTCGTCGCCCTCTTCCTCTATTCGCTGCTGCCTGTCGTCGCCAACACCGTCGTCGGACTGGCCGGCGTTCCGCGAGACGCGAACGACGCCGCGCGTGGCATCGGCATGACCGATTGGCAACGGCTGGTCGGCATCGAATTTCCGCTGGCCTTTCCGGTGATCCTCACCGGGATCCGCATCGTGCTCGTCCAGAATATCGGCCTTGCGACCATCGCTGCGCTCATCGGCGGCGGCGGCTTCGGCGTCTTCGTCTTTCAGGGCGTCGGCCAGACCGCGATGGACCTCGTGCTGCTCGGTGCCGTCCCGACGGTCGTGCTGGCGTTCGCCGCGGCGATCGTGCTCGACGCGGTCATCGAGATGGCCACACCCAACACCAGGCAGGCAGAGGCCGCATGATCGAGATCGAGAACATCACCAAGCGCTATGGCGAAAGCACCGTTGTCGACGACGTCAGCCTGACGATCGCGCCGCGCACGGTCACGGTCGTCGTCGGGACCTCCGGCTCCGGCAAGACCACGCTTCTGCGCATGGTCAACCGGCTGGTCGAGCCGACCTCGGGCACAATCCGCCTCGACGGCGAGGACAATCGTTCGCTACCCGGTTATGAGTTGCGCCGGCGGATCGGCTACGCGATCCAGGGGCACGGTCTGTTTCCCCACCGCACTGTCGCCCAGAACATCGCGACCGTGCCGACCTTGCTCGGATGGGAGCGTGCGCGCATCGATGCGAAGGTGGAGGAACTCCTGCGCCTTTTCCAGCTCGATCCTGCCGATTTCAGTCCGCGTTTCCCGCACGAACTGTCCGGCGGCCAGCAGCAGCGTGTCGGCGTCGCCCGGGCGCTTGCGGCCGAGCCCAAGGTGCTGTTGATGGACGAGCCCTTCGGAGCGCTCGATCCGATCATCCGCGCCAAGGCGCAGGACGATCTGCTTGCCATCCAGAAACACTTCCAGACGACGATCATTCTCGTCACCCACGATATGGAAGAGGCCTTTCACCTAGCCGATCGCATTGCCGTTATGGACAAGGGCAAAGTGGTGCAGTACGCGACCCCCGCCGAAATGCTGCTGAAGCCGGCCACCCCCTTCGTTGAAAGCCTGATCGGCGCGGGCGAGCGGCCCTACCGCCTGCTGGCGATCGCGCCGGTATCGAGTGCGGTGGAGCCCGGGTCCGCAGAAGGTGCTCCGATTTCGAGCGATGCCAGCCAGAGGGAGGCCCTGGCCGAACTCCTCTGGTCTGGACGAGATGCACTGCCGGTCGCAGGTCCCGACGGTGCCGTGATCGGCAAGGTCAGCCTCAAGGGGCTGGCCAAACGTGCGGCCGGTCCAGCCTGATGCCAAAGCTCGCCACGCTCATTCGCATCGCGGTTTTCCTGGCTCTGGTCGCATTCCTGCTGCAGCCCCATTGGTTTGAGCCGCTGCTGCGACCGCTGGTGCAGGACAACGCCCCTGTCATCTACAACCAGGGAAGCCTGCTGCAGCTGACGTTCCTGCATCTGCGCACTGTGGCGCTGGCGGTAGCAGCGGCCGCGCTGGTCGCGCTTGCGCTTGCCATTCTCGTCACGCGTACCTCCGGAGCGGAATTCCTGCCGCTCTCGCGCAGCCTGGTGAACATCGGTCAGACTTTTCCGCCCGTTGCGGTGTTGGCGCTCGCGGTTCCGATCTTCGGCTTCGGCGAAAAGCCGACGCTGATCGCGCTTTTTCTCTACGGCCTGTTGCCGATTTTCGAGAATGCGCTGACGGGGCTGACGACCTTGCCTCCGTCGGTCATGGAGGCGGCGCGCGGCGCCGGCATGACGAGCGGCCAGCGGCTTCTCAAGGTAGAGCTGCCGCTGGCGATGCCGGTGATCCTGGCAGGCATCCGGCTGTCGGTCGTCATCAGCCTTGCAACCGCGACGATCGGATCGACGGTCGCCGCAAAAACGCTTGGCGAAGTGATCATCGCCGGGCTGCAGTCGAACAACCTTTCCTTCGTCGTTCAGGGTGGCCTCATCGTCGCAACGCTTGCGGTGCTTTTGCACGACGGGTTGCAGGCGGCGGAGCGGAAGCTTGCCGCGCGCATGGGCCGCTGAAGCCGCCTCACGGAACTGCCCAGGGGGCGCTCGCCATTCATCGGCGTGCCAAGCCGCAGCACCGTGCTAGAATGGACGATGCTTTATCGAGGGGCCAGAAGTCCTGTCGTCAGGGATACCGGCGGATTTGTCGCCAGGCTGAACATGCCCGGATGGCTGCAGCCCTGGCCGCGCGATCATGGTTATGGCCCCCTGGCGATGGTCGTGGAATCGATGCTTTCGCCGGGTCGGCTGATCGCCATGCACGAGCACCGCAATGACGAAATCCTGTCCTGGGTGCCGGATGGCGTCATGCGCCACAACGACCGCGCGATCGGCGAGCTGGTCATCGACAGCGGACATCTGATGGTGATGAATGCGGGCACGAGCTTCTGGCATTCCGAAGAGACGTTGCCTGATGATCCGCCGCTCAGGATGCTCCAGATCCTCGTGCGCCCGCATGGCCTCGATCTGCCACCGAAGATCCAGCATGGGCCGATTGCCGTCGGGGCGGTCAACGAGTGGCGGCACCTTGTCGGGCCGGAAGGTGGGACGGCTCCCTTCTTCGTCCGCAGCGCCATCGACATTTTCGACCTGCGGCTCGAGCCCGGGGCAGGGACAGCGTTTCCCCGAGTGGCAGGCCGTCACCTCTATTTCTACGTCTTCTCCGGTGCGATACAGGCGGGTCGAGCCAGTTTCTGCGCTTCGGAGCAGGGGCTGCTCCCCTCCGATGAAGGCTTGGACCTTGTCGCCACCCGCGACGCAATCGTCGTTGCGTTCCTGATCGAGCCGGATGCGCCTGTCGCGAGAGGAGGGACGGTCGGCGACCACCGAAAAATCCCGACGCCCTATCTGGCCCGGCCCTTGCTCGGGCTTCTGCGCTGGCGTGACCGCCTGGTCGGAAAAACGTGAGCCGTGAAAAAGATCGTTCCGCAACGTGCAGTGGTCTGGACCGCTTTCCTCCTGCCGTAGAGTTGCGCTGTGTGCACCCTCTTTAGTTGTCCATGAAATGCCTGCTTTGTCAGCATTTGCCTGAGATATGAAAATGAATTTCACAATTTTACGAAATATGCGGATTCGAGTTGACGGCCTGAAAAAACTGTCCCAGTCTGCGAAAATAAATTACGCCAAAAGGCAGGGGAACAGGACGAGCATGAAAGTTGGCATCATCGGACTCGGATTCCGTTTGGGTTATCTCGGCTATGTCTTCAAGGCCATGGACGAGAGCTTCGAAATCGCCGGATACGTCGATCCGAACCCGGCTGGCCTGGCCACGCTCACCGAAAAAGGCATCTCTCCCGGCAAGGCCTATGCCACACCGCAAGAGCTGATCGCCAACGAGAAGCTCGATCTCCTGATGATCGGCTCGCCCAACCACATGCACCTCGACCACATCCGGATCGGCCTTGAAGCCGGCCTGAAGGTCTTCAGCGAAAAGCCGATCGTCACCACGATCCAGGAGAGCCTGGAACTCGCAGCGCTCATGGCGAAGTTCGGTCATGAGCGGCTGATGGTCGGTCTCGTCTTGCGCTATGCGCCCATGTACCGCGATCTCCGCCAGGCGCTTGCCGAAGGCAAGCTTGGCCAGGTGGTCTCGATCGAGGCATCCGAGCATATCGAGCCCTATCACGGCGCCTTCTTCATGCGCGACTGGCGCCGCTACGAGCGCTATTCCGGCAGCTTCATGCTGGAGAAATGCTGCCACGACCTCGACCTCTACAATGGCGTCGTCGGTGCTCGCCCGGAACGCGTCGCGAGCTTCGGTGGCCGCAAGAGCTTCATCCCCGCCAACGACCCGGCCCGCGAAGGCATCAACGATCTCGAACTCTTCCACCGCAAGCCGAGCGGCTGGATGGGGTCTGACAAGGTTTTCGACAGCGACGGCGACATCATCGACTACCAGGTGGCAATCGTCGAATACGCCAACGGCGTCGGCATGAACTTCCACACCAATCTCAACGTGCCGGATCAGTTCCGCCGCTTCTGCATCATGGGCTCGCGCGGCATGGCCGAGGGCGATTTCATTCGCGGCTACTTCGACGTGCACGAGATGCTGACCGGCAAGAAGGTCATCGAGAACAAATACAAGGCCACGGAACTGTCGCAGCACTACGGTGCCGACGAGCAGATGGCGACCGATATCATCGGCCATGTGCGCGACGGCCGGCCGCTGCCGGTTTCGACCCGCGATGCGCTGGAAGCCGGCATCCTGGCGCTCTCCATGGACGAGGCTCGGCGCAAGAAGAGCGTCATAGACCTCCGGCCCATATGGGACCGTTTCGACGAAGCCCTGCATTCCCGCGCGGCGTAAGGGGAGGCGACGGATGAGTGTTCAACGCAGCACAGTCATCTTCGCCTGGATCCTGCTTCTTCCTGCTGTTCTCTACGTCACGGTGATCGTCGCCTATCCGCTGGTCGACACCTTCATCCTGTCGTTTACGGACGCGTCGCTGAAGAAGACGACCAATTGGGTCGGCTGGACCAACTACGACAAGATCTTCAACGAGACCTTCGCCGAGGTCATCTTCCGGACCTTCATCTGGACGTTCTTCTCGGTGTCGATCAAGATGATCATCGGCGTTTTCGGCGCGACGATGCTGAACGCGGCCGTGCCCGGTCGGGCGCTTTTCCGCCTGCTCACCATGCCGCCATGGATCGTGCCGATGGCCATCGGCATCTTCATGTGGGGCTGGATGTACAACGGCCAGTTCGGCATGATCTCCGGCGTGCTGCAGAACCTCGGCCTCACCAATGGGCCGATCGCTTTCCTGGCGCGGGGCGAAACCGCCTTCTGGGCGACGATCGTCACCGACGTGTGGATCGGCGTGCCGCTGGTGACGCTCTATATGCTGGCGGCCATGCAGGCGATCCCGCAAGATCTCTACGAGGCCGCCTGGACCGACGGGGCAGGGCGCTTCTATCGCTTCCGCCGCATCACGCTGCCGCTGCTCGTGCCGTCGCTGATCACCATGTCGATGTTGTCGCTGATTGCGACCTTCAACTCCTTCGACATCATCTGGATCCTCACCCAGGGCGGTCCCAATGGTGAGACGACCACGATGATCATCGACACCTATCGCACCGCGATCGGGTCGAAAAAATACGGCGAAGGGGCGGCGCGTGCGGTGCTGATCTGCATCTTCCTGTCGATCTTCTGCTTTGCCTATTTCCGGGTCACCAGCCGTCTTTCTCAGGGGGAACAGAAATGAGCCAGCCTGCCCTGATCAATCGCTACCGCTGGTACGAGCTCCTTGGCATCTATGCCGGCATCTTCGTCTTCCTCACCTTCATCCTGGCGCCCTTCGTGGAAGGGTTCCTGGTGTCGCTGAAGCCGCTGGGTCTCCTGTTTTCGTCGCCCTATCGCTTCTGGCCGGAAAACGGGTCGTTTGCCGCCTACTTTACGATGTGGGAGAGCGTACCGGGCTTTGCCCGCTACATCTTCAATTCCTTCTTCATCTCCACCATCGTCACGGCCATCGTGCTGGTGTTGGTCATTCCTGCTGCCTACGCCTTCGCCCGCTTCAACTTCCGCGGTGCCGGCGTGCTGCTCGGCGCATTCCTCGCCGTCAACATGTTCTCGGGCGCGGTGCTGTTGATCCCGCTCTTCCGGCTGATGCGCACCTTCGGCGTGCTCAACACCTATCTCGCCATGATCGTGCCGGGCGTCGCCTTCCTGATCCCGTCTGCGATCTGGTTGCTGCGCACCTACATGATGCGCATCCCGCGCGAACTGGACGAGGCTGCCTTCGTCGACGGCGCCAGCCACTTCTACACGCTGCGCCGGGTGATCCTGCCGATCGCCATGCCCGGTATCACCGTGGTGGCGATCACCACCTTCATCGGCGCCTATGCCCAGCAGTTCATCTACGCGCTGACCTTCAATTCCAAGAGCGAATTCATGCCGCTGCCTGTCGGTCTCTTTGCCTATTTCGGACGCCAGGAAGTGGTCTGGAACGAGCTGATGGCCGCGAGCTTCGTCGGCATCGCGCCGGCCGTCGTCGTCATCTTCCTCTTGCAACGCTATCTCGTCAGCGGGCTGACCGCGGGCGCGGTGAAACAATAAGACTTAAGTCAACCACCAGAGAACGGGAGCATAAAAACGTGTCTATCCAATTCAAGACGGGGGTGCTCGCCCTTGCCCTGCTCGGCTCGACCGCGCTCGGCGCCGTGACCGCCAAGGCGGCCGACCAGGAGATTAGCTGGATCTACTGCGGCGACACCATGGATGCGGTGCACGAGAAGTACATCAAACAGTGGGAAGAGAAGAACCCGGGCTGGAAGGTAACCCCTGAAGTCGTCGGCTGGGCCCAGTGCCAGGACAAGGCAACGACGCTTGCTGCCGCCGGCACGCCGGTCGCCATGGCCTATGTCGGTTCGCGCACGCTGAAGGAGTTCGCCCAGAACGACCTTATCGTCCCCGTTCCGATGACGGACGAGGAGAAGAAGAGCTACTATCCCAATATCGTCGACACCGTGACCTTCGACGATAACCAGTGGGGCGTTCCGATAGCGTTTTCGACCAAGGCGCTCTATTGGAACAAGGATCTGTTCAAGCAGGCCGGTCTTGATCCGGAAACGCCGCCGAAGACCTGGGCCGAAGAGATCGCGTTCGCCAAGCAGATCAAGGAAAAGACCGGCATTGCCGGTTACGGCCTGCCGGCCAAGACCTTCGACAACACCATGCACCAGTTCATGCACTGGGTTTACACCAACAACGGCAAGGTCATCGACGGTGACAAGATCGTCATCGACAGCCCAGAAGTTCTGGCGGCGCTCCAGGCCTACAAGGACATCACGCCCTATTCTGTCGAAGGCGCGACCGCCTACGAACAGAACGAGATGCGGGCCATCTTCCTGGACGGCAAGGTCGGCATGCTTCAGTCGGGTTCCGGTGCAGCCGTTCGCCTGAAGGACACCAAGGTCAATTGGGGCGTCGCGCCGCTGCCGCTCGGCCCCTCGGCCAAGGGCGAGGGCACGCTGCTCATCACCGACAGCCTGGCGGTCTTCAAGGGGTCGGGCGTCGAGGAGAAGGCGATCGAGTTCGCCAAGTTCATCACCTCGCCCGGTCCGCAGGGCGAATATGAACTGCAGGGTGCTGCCGGCCTGACGCCGCTGCGCCCATCGCCGATGGTCGATGAATTCGTGAAGAAGGATCCCTACTGGAAGCCGTTCATCGACGGTATCGCCTTTGGTGGTCCGGAGCCGCTCTTTACCGACTACAAGGGCTTCCAGAACGTCATCATCGAGATGGTCCAGTCGGTCGTGACCGGCAAGGCCGAGCCGGCCGACGCCTTGAAGAAGGCGGCTGCTGACCTCGAAGAGTACAAGTAAGGCCACCGGGGCCGCGCGCCGACAAGATCGGTTCGCGGCCCCACCTAACTCTGCTATAAATGAGCCGCTTCTCGCCGGTGGCCGGAGACAGTTTCTTGGGACAGCTCAATCTCAATCGGGTTCAGAAATTCTACGGGACATTCGAGGTGCTGAAAGGCATCGATCTCGAAGTCAGGAACGGTGAGTTCGTCGTTTTCGTCGGACCCTCCGGTTGCGGCAAGTCGACCTTGCTCAGGATGATCGCCGGTCTCGACGAGACCAGCTCGGGGGACATCCTGATCGAGGGCAAACGCGTCAACGACCTGCCGCCGGTCAAGCGCGGCATCGCCATGGTCTTCCAGTCCTACGCGCTTTATCCGCACATGAGCGTCTTCGAGAACATCGCCTTTCCGCTGCGCGTGGAAAAGATGGCCGAGGAGAAGCTGAAAGCAAAGGTGGAGCATGCGGCGCGCATCCTGCACCTCGACCAGCGGCTGCAGCAAAAGCCGGGCATGCTATCGGGCGGTCAGCGTCAGCGCGTGGCGATCGGGCGTGCGATCGTGCGCGAGCCGAAGATCTTCCTCTTCGACGAGCCGCTCTCGAACCTCGATGCGGCGCTTCGCGCCGACATGCGCATCGAGCTGGCGAAACTGCACCGGCAATTGCGGGCAACGATGATCTACGTCACGCACGACCAGGTCGAGGCGATGACGATGGCGGACCGGATCGTCGTTCTCAATGCCGGCCAGATCGCCCAGACCGGCGCGCCGCTCGAACTCTATCACAAGCCGGCCAACACCTTCGTTGCTGGCTTCATCGGCAACCCGAAGATGAACTTCCTGCCGGTCACCTGCAAGGGCGTCAGCGACGCGGGTGTCGAGGTCGATTACAAGGGGCAGTCGGTGGTCGTTCCGGTCGTGCCGCAAGCAGGCCTCGCCGGTCGGACGCTGACACTCGGGGTTCGTCCGGAACATATCGTGCTCGGCGCCGGCGACCTGACGCTCAAGGTAACGCCGACGGTCATCGAACGTCTCGGTGCCCACACGGTTGCCTATGCCGCGATCGGCGGAGAAGGTGAGAACTTCTGCGCCATGTTGCCGGGAACGGCGGCGATCCAGCCGGAACAAACTGTGCAGGCCGGTATCCGTACTCCCGATTGCCACCTCTTCGACGAGGCCGGTATAGCGCTCGAACGTCGCGTCGAGTTGACCGACATCGATATGGGCGTGCTCAACCTCAACCCCGCGGCTGCCTGAAACCAGGGGCCAGGATCACGGTCGCGTCCGATCAGGGCGCGGCCAGTGCTTGGTGGTGTAGCTGGATATCCGACAGTTCTGTCTGTAAAAATCGCCCGTCGCTGGCGGCATTCCTCCTGTTCAAAGGCGATCAAGCGCACTCGGATAGGGCATCATGATGCTTGGCCGTTACACGGAGCTTCCTCATCTCGTTGACGCCAATGCCGGGATCGAAGCCGTCTGGGCGTCTGTCAGCCGCAACGAAGGCAGTTATCGGGTCCTGCCGGATGGGCGATGCGACATCATCCTCAGGTTTGCGCTCAAGGCTTCGCCAATCCTCGACCTGATGCCAATCGTGACCGGTCCAACGACGGGCTATTACGACGTCCCGCTGGAACCGGGTGCCGCCTTCGTCGGCGTGCGGCTGAGGCCCGGCCATTTTCAGAGAATTCTCGGGCTGGAGCCGATCCGGTTGCACGGTGACGCGCTGATCGGCGCGGCCGCTCTGGGCCAATGGCCCGACCTCGCCGCCCTCTGCGCACCGGCATTGGACCAGCAGGAACTTGCCGGTCGCCTGGTTCGGTTCGTCCGCAAGCGCGCTGCCGAGAGTGACTTTGAGGTGACACCGCTCAGCCGCAACATCATAAGCGCGCTGCACGCCTCCGGTGGTCGGTTGCGCATCGCCGAGCTCGCCGCGATGCACGGTGTCTCCGAGCGCACCGCCAGACGCATCCTCCTTCACGCGACGGGTCTCACGCCGAAGGCGTTTGCGGCCATCATCCAATTTCATCGCGCCCTGCGTCTTTTGCGCGATCACCGCCTCAGCCCCGCCGATGCCGCGTTCGAAGCCGGTTTTGCCGACCAGTCCCACATGACCCGGGTCTTCCGGCGGTTGGGCGGGTTCTCGCCGGCGCGCTTGCCCGACGTCACGCTGGTGACGATCTCGGACTGATGTCCGAATTGTTCAAGAACGGAGCCCGGCAATGAACGATGATGGCACGTAACTGTTCGCGGTGCTTCGGGCGTGGCCGATCTCGGCGGCGGGCAACCCTTGGAGACGAAAGCATGACTGTCCGTTTCGGATACACGATCCTCTATGTTCCCGACGTGCCGGCAACGGTCTCGTTCTATGAGGCGGCGTTCGGTCTGAAGCGCGGGTTCGTGCATGAAAGCAACCTCTATGCGGAGATGCAGACCGGTGAGACGGCTCTGGCCTTTGCCAGCGAGACCATGGCGCAGCTGAATGGTTTTGCCGTTCGCGCGAACCGCAAGGGTGACCTCGCTGCCGGTTTCGAAATCGCGCTCGTCTGCTCGGCGCCGCAAGAGGCTTATGAGATGGCAGTCTCTGCCGGAGCATCACCGGTGAAGCCGCCGGAAGAAAAGCCGTGGGGGCAGGTGGTCGGCTATGTACGCGATCTCAACGGCTGCCTTGTCGAGCTCTGCTCCGCGATGCCCGCTTAGCGGCCCGGCACTACCGCGCAACCCACGAACGCCATAACTCAGGAGGAATCCGCCTGTGCGCCCGACCACAGCCTCGCCCTGTATTACGACCAACCGGATTGCCGCGTCGCGGGACTTTTACCAGACATATTTCTCTGCGCGGCTGACCTTCGACTGCGGCTGGTACATCAGCCTGGAACTGGGCCAAGGCCTGTCGCTGCAATTCATGGAACCGCAACAGGGGCAGCCCGTGTGCAACACCGAAGGCCTCACCTATAATCTCTGTGTCGAAGATGTCGATGGCGAGTATCGCCGGATCACGTCGGCAGGCCTTGCCGCGGCACTACCGATCGAGGATCACCCTTGGGGAGATCGCGGCTTTGCGGTGAAGGACCCGAACGGCGTGCTGCTCTACATCTACTCCAACCGCGAACCCGCGCCGGAGTACAAGCCGTTTGTCATCCCTCGGGTGCCGCATGACGGATGATCGGATTCGGGCCCTTCTGCGGGAGATCGAGCTTCATCGCGGCGATCAGGTCGCGATCATCACCCGACTGCGGGAAATCGCGCTCGCTTCAGATCCTGCGGTCACCGAAGAGGTGAAGTATGGCGGCATCCTGTTTTCGTCCGGTGATAGCTTCTGCGGCGCCTTTTCTTACGCAGAGCACGTGACGCTGGAATTTAGCCGGGGCGCCGCCTTGCCTGATCCACATGCCGTCCTGGAAGGCTCGGGCAAGCTTCGCCGCCACATCAAGCTGCTGCGCCCAGCGGATATAGATGCGAAGCACGTTGCACAGTACATCGAGATGGCCCGCCAGGCCGTCGATCGCTGAAGGTGCGGTCGCAGCCGGCGACGATGCCGCAAATCGTCAGGCCTCGCACTTCTCGGTTGCGTGCGGGTTCTCCACCTTCGGCCAGATATTCTTCGGTGCGCGCTTGTAGTCGGTCCTGGCCGGATTGTTTGGGTAGGGCGTGCCGGCCGAGCAATAGAGGATTTCCGCCGCGATCTTGGAGAACGAGGCGTAGAAGTGGTTGGTCGACTTGATGACCAGGATCTTCTTTTCCGTCGGGTCGATGCCCATCACCGAAAACAGGCTCGGATCGAAGCTTTGCGCCCGGGTCGAATTGAGGATGATGTCGATACCCTTGAAACGGATGTGAGCCGCATCTCCGAAGGGAGCGAAGCTCTCGCCGAAGCGCATCTCGGCATTCCGCACCAGCTTGACCACCTTGACCGTGCCATCGACCGGATTGCCGGTTCCCGGCGCCGACTTGGCGCCGAAGCGCAAGGGGATTTCGGCGCCTTCGCCCGCCGCCATGCAGATCTGCACCGCCATCGGATCCCAGATCGTGCCGACCGCAACGTCGGTTGCGCCGCGGGCGAGCAATTCTTCAAGCAGCACCGTCGCATCGCCGGCCGTGCCGCCGCCCGGGTTGTCCCAGACATCGGCGATGACGACGGGCCCTCTGGTTGCCGCGAGCGCCTCGTCGACCGCCTGCTTCTCGTCAATCTGCGGCATGATGAAGGTGCCGCGGTGGGAGAAGAGTTCGAGACCCAATTCCCGCGCAAGGTTCGCGCCCTTCTCCGGCTTGCCGTTGGTGACGGCAAGCAGCTTCGTTCCCATTTCCGGGACGTCGCCGGCCATGAAGCCGTGGATCACGGAAAGCGAAAGCACGTCGGCGTCTTCCTTCTCGATGCGCATCAGCTTGTCGACGAAGGAGCGCATCGGATCGCGTGAAGTCGGATAGACGTCGATCATCCGACAGTCGAAGATTGACATGACGGGCGTGACGCGGCCTTCGAGCGTGTCGACGGCGATCTTCCAGAGATCCTCGGCCCGGTCGACGAAGTCGGTGTGCGGAAACTCCTTGAAGTAGACGAAGAAGTTCGAGGCGGCGGCGCGCTTGGCCGTCAGGTGGCTATGGGGGTCGAGTTCGGCGCAGACGAGGATATCGGGGCCGACGATTGCGCGCACGCGCGCCAGCAGGTCGCCTTCGGGGTCTTCGTAACCATCGGCGACCATCGCGCCGTGCAGGCCGAGCACCACGGCGTCGACGGGCATGGCAGCGCGCAACTGGCCAAGGATTTCGTCGCGCAGGCCTTCATAGGTTTCACGGTTGACGAGGCCAGCCGGGTCCGCCCAGGTCGCGGTTCCCTCGATCAGGTCCCAGCCCTTCTCAGCGCAGACGCGCCGGCCGACGGTGATCGGCGCCGTGCAAAGCGTCGGCGTCTCCGGGTGTTCTCCCGGCGGAGCGTAGAGCGAGGCTTCAAAGGCCCTGCGGTCGATGCAGATCGGAGAGAAGGTGTTGGTCTCGGTCGCAAGCGCCGCTGTGAAGATCCGCAATGCCGTTGCCTTTTCTATCGCGTCACGCCCGCAGCGCCGCTCATCCGGCCGGATGAGCGAAAGCCGCTGCAAGCTCTAAGTCTGGCGCATGATTTTTCCCGGACGGGTGACGATCCAGGAAATTATGCGGAAGCCGTGCCCATCGGGTTTGGCAGGTAGCCGGTAAAGCCGGCAATCTTCCAGCGTCCCTCATGCAGACGGCAGTAATAGACTGTCTGCCATTTCAGAATATCGACGCTGCCGTCCGTCTTCTTCAGGCTGCCGTCGAACTTCTTGCGCGCCAGCGCCTGCTCGCCGTTGATCTCGATGTCCTCGAGCGTCGTCGTGGTGAAGATCGCAGTGCGCGGATCCTCGGCGAAGCTCTGTGTCGCAAAATCCTGCGCCTGGCGCAGCCACTCTTCGCGATAGGCGGCGAGCGACGGGAACGTCAGTCGCCAATTGTCCGGATTGGTTTCGCGCCGTCCGTCGATGCCGATGAAGCTCTCTCCGACGAAATCGTCTGCAACCATCGACCAGTCGGCTGCCAGAAAGGCAGTGATGTCGCGGGAGACCAGCATCTCCCAGATCGAGTGGCGTGCAGCATCGGAAGAGGGGAATGGGTTGAGAAAAGGATCCCGCATATTCGCGCCCTGGATTGAAATTCTTTTCATGAATGGTGTTTTTCGCTAGCCAAATTCAGCTTTCTATGGTCACTTGTCAACGATCAAAGAAAATAATTTGCAAGAAGGCTCAAGATGACGATCAAGCGCTATGGTGCGGAACAGGTCGGCGCTGGCGGCAAACCTTTGCCCTTTGCGCGCGCTGTCGAGGCGGACGGCTGGCTCTATGTCTCCGGTCAGGTCGCCATGGAAAACGGCGAGATCATCGAGGGCGGGATCATCCCCCAGACCCACAAGACGATCGCCAATGTGATGGCCATCCTGGCGGAAGCCGGCTATGGCCCGGAGCACGTGGTCCGTTGCGGTGTATGGCTCGACGATCCCCGGGATTTCTGGACATTCAACAAGATCTACCAGGAGTACTTCGGCGCGCATCCGCCGGCACGGGCCTGCGTCCAGTCGTCGATGATGGTCGATTGCAAGGTCGAGATCGACTGCGTGGCCTATAAGCCGAAGGAAGGCTGATCCTGGAGCGGGAGCGGTTTTCGGTCCGCAGCCCGCTCTCATTCGTGATCCGAGCAAGGCGTAAGCGGGCGATGGACATCTTCGCGACACTGCAGGAAGAAAAAGGGCGGCTCTCCCAATCGGAAAACCGCATTGCCGATATTCTCCTGAACGACTTCGAGTTCGCGGTAAACGCCTCCATCATCGAGCTCGCGGGCAAGGCGGACGTTTCGCCGCCGACGGTCACCCGCTTCTGTCGCCGGCTGGGCTGTGACAGTTTCTCCGACTTCAAGGTGCAGCTTGCGCGAACCGCCTATATCGGCATGCGCTACCTGAAGCCCGAGCCGAAGAGCCGCGAGACCGGCGACGTCGCCCAAGACATCATCACCAAATCGCAGAACGCGCTGTTCTTGCTGCACCGTTCGCTCGATCTGGCCGCGATCGAACAGGCGGTCGAGCGCATTGCCTCAGCGGAAATGATCTACGCCTTTGGTTCCGGTGGCAATTCGTCGATGATCGCCGGCGAACTTCAAAACCGGCTCTTTCGTTTCGGGCTGCGCATCACGTCCAGCTCTGATCACAGCATGCAACTGATGATGACGGCGGCGGCCCGGCCGACCGACGTGCTGATCGGCTCCTCCTTTTCCGGCCGTAACGCCGAACTGGTGCGCGCCTTCACGCTCGCGCGCGAACTGAAAGTGCCGACCATCGCGTTGACGCAGAGCGGCAGTCCGGTGGCCAACGCTGCAAGCATCACCGTTCCGGTCGACCTGCCCGAAGGCAACAACATCTACCGTCCCACCTCCACCCGCATCGCCTATCTGGCGTTGCTCGACATCCTCTCCAGTCTCGTCGCCTACCGGGTCCAGCCGCAGGCAACAGCCACACTTCGGCGCATCAAACAGCAGCTGGTGACGCACCGCGACGGTGACGACCGCCAGTTGCTCGGAGACTGACGTGCCGCGAAAGGTCAACGCATGACGCAATCTCTCGCGATCGTCACCGGTGCCGCCGGCGATATCGGCCGTGCCATCGCCCGCAAGCTTTCCGACGACCATGACGTGGTCCTGCTCGTCGACATCGATGCGGAGGCCGCCGAAAAGGCAGCACGGGCGCTTGGCGACGATAGGCGCTTCGTCGCTGTCGCCTGTGACGTGACCAACGCGACAAGCGTTGCTGCGATGGCAGCGAAGGCCGCGGAGAAGGGCGCCGTCCGCACCCTCGTCAACAATGCGGGTGCCGCCCGTGCCGTCAGCCTGCACGACACGACGCCGGAGATCTGGCGCATGGACAATGCGCTGAACCTCGAGGCAGCCTTCCTCACCTTTCGCGCCGTCGAGGACATGCTGAAAGAGACCCACGGGTCGGTCGTCAACATCGCCTCGGTCAACGGCATGAACGTCTTCGGCCACCCGGCCTATAGCGCCGCCAAGGCCGGCCTCCTACACCTGACCCGACTGATCGCGGTCGAGTACGGCAAGTTCGGCATCCGCTCGAATGCGGTGGCGCCCGGTACGGTGCGCACCCAGGCCTGGGAGGCGAGGGCGGCATCGAACCCGGACGTATTCGAAGAGGCGCGCCGCTGGTATCCGCTGCAGCGCATCGTCAATCCCGATGACGTCGCCAATGCCGTGCATTTTCTCGCAGGCCCGCTGGCGGCCGCCATTTCGGGCGTCTGCCTGCCTGTCGATTGCGGCCTGACCGCAGGACAGGCGGAGCTGGCCCGCACGTTCTCGCAATCAAGCCACTACTGACATAAGCATTCTGGAGGATGAGCATGCACCCGGTTTCCTACCGTCTCGAGGCGTCCTGGCAGCCGGATGGCGGGCCGTTCGGGCGGTTTACCTTCACGCTGTTCAATTTCTCCGGAGCGCCGCTTTCCGGTTTCAGGATCGTCTATACCTCGCTCACCCGGGTGATTGATCCCAAGGCCTGCGACAATGCCGTATTCCTGCGCCGCAACGCCAACTTTCACGAATTCGCGCCGCCAACGGGGCTGACGATCGAAAGCGGCGAGAGCTGGACCTTCACTGTCAGCGGCCTGCACCGCAATGCGCGCCACTGCACCGATGGAGCCAAGTCCGCCTATCTGACGCTTGCCGATGGCCGGCACGTGCCGGTTGCCGTCTCCGACCTGCTGCTTGAAAATGCTGTCAGTGAGCCGCCGCCAGTGCGGCTGCCGGAAGGCAAGCTCGATCAGCCCTATGCGTTGCAGCCCTGGCCGGCGAAGCTCGAGCTTCGTGCTGGAGACGGATTCCCCGTCGTTCTCTATCCGGCGGTCGGCGCGTCGGGCGAGGATGTCGCAGCCATCGATACGGTTCTGGCGATGTACCATCGCCTGTTTGCTGCGGGTCACGCTCCCTTCAGCCTGGCGGCCTCGAAGCAGGGGCGGGCGATTGTCTTTGCCGCCGACGCTGGTCTTAAGGCTGAGGCCTATCGGCTCGACTTTTCCGAGACCGAAATTCGCCTCAGCTTTGGCGGCAGCGCTGGCCGCCAATATGGTTTGACCAGTCTGGTCCAACTTCTGGACGGGGCACGCAACCATCCGAACAAGTTCCGCTTTCCGGCGAGCGGCACAATTTCGGATGCGCCGCGTTACAGCTGGCGCGGTTGCCACCTCGACGTCTCCCGCCAGTTCTATCCGACGGCGGATGTGGCGCGGCTGATCGACATTCTCGCCTGGTTCAAGCTCAACGTTTTCCATTGGCATTTGACCGACGACGAGGCCTGGCGCCTGGAGATCAAGGCCTATCCGCAGCTGACGACGCTTGGCGTGTTGCGCGGGCCGGATGAGCCGCTGTTGCCGCAACTCGGCAACGGTGCTGAGCCCGTCGGCGGCTTCTACAGCCAGGAGGACGTCAAGGCGATCGTCGCGCAGGCGACGGCGCTGCATGTCGATGTCGTGCCGGAGATCGACATCCCCGGCCACAGCACGGCGACCCTGGTGGCGCTGCCGGATCTGACCGACGGCCAGGAGGCACCGGAGAGCTACCACTCGGTTCAGGGCTATCCCAACAATGCGCTCAACCCGGCCGTTGCCTTCACCTACGAGTTTCTGGAGAAGGTCCTCGACGAGATGGTCGAGCTTTTCCCGAGCGCCTACATCCATATCGGCGGCGACGAAGTGGCGAACGGTTCGTGGCTCGCTTCGCCGCTGGCCAAGAAGCTGATGGAGCAGGAGGGCATCTCCGGCACCTTCGCGCTGCAATCCTACTTCCTGAAACGGGTCAAGCAGATGCTGACGGCGCGTGGCCGCAAGCTCGCCGGCTGGAACGAGGTGGCGCATGGCGGCGGTGTCTCGACCGAAGATACGCTGCTGATGGCCTGGGAGCGGCCGGAGGTCGGGATCGAGCTCGCGCGCGAAGGCTATGATGTGGTGATGACCCCCGGCCAGGCCTATTACCTCGACATGGCGCAGGCCGATGCCTGGCAGGAGCCGGGCGCAAGCTGGGCCGGTACGGCGACACCTGCGCACACCTATGGCTACGAGGCCGAGGGCGAGTTCCCGGACGAATTGAAGGCCCGCCTCAGAGGGGTGCAGGCCTGCATCTGGTCCGAGCATTATCTTTCGCGGGGCTACTTCAACCGTCTCGTCTTCCCGCGGCTTCCGGCGATCGCCGAAGCGGCATGGACACCGAAGTCGGCGAAGGACTGGCTGCGCTTTGCGGCCATCGCGCCGCTTAGCCCGAACCTCTGAGGGGAAAGCCCATGCGCATTGCCGTTGGTGGGATCCATACCGAATGCAGCACCTACTCGCCTGTCCTGATGACGGAGGAAGATTTTCGCGTGCTGCGCGGACAGGCGCTGCTGGACGCCGAATACTTCGGGTTTATGAAGGCAGAAGGCGTCGAGCATCTGCCGCTGCTACATGCGCGCGCCGTGCCCGGCGGTCCGGTGTCGCGTCCGACCTACGACGCCTTCAAGGCGGAATTCCTCGACAAGCTGCGTGAAGCCCTGCCGATCGACGGCCTCTATCTCGCCATGCACGGCGCCATCAAGGTCGACGGGGTGGACGATGCGGAGGGGGACTGGATCTCGGCCGCCCGCGCTGTCGTCGGCCCCGATTGCCCGATTGCGGCCAGTTACGACCTGCATGGCAATGTCAGCCAAGAGATCATCGACCAGCTCGACATCTTTGCCGCCTATCGTACCGCGCCGCATATCGACACGCCGGAGACCATGACCCGCGCCTGGTCGATGCTCGTCTCGGCGCTGAGAGACGGCACGCGTCCCGGCATCGCCTGGGCACCGGTTCCGGTCCTGCTTCCCGGCGAATGCACATCGACGGAGGACGAGCCGGCAAAGTCGCTTTACGCGCAACTGCCCGAAATGGATAAGCGGCCGGGCGTTCTCGATGCCAACCTGATGGTCGGTTATGTCTGGGCCGACGAGCCGCGGGCGACCGCCTGTGCGGTGGTAACTGCCACCGATAGGGCGGCGGCCAAACGGGCAGCGGAGGAGATTGCCGCCGGCTACTGGTCTGAACGTCGAAACTTCCGCTTCGGTCCCGTGACGGGGCCGCTGAACGAAATGCTCGATGTAGCCGAGCACGCAACGACGACGCCGATCATTCTTGCGGATTCCGGCGACAACCCGACCGGCGGCGGCGTCGGCGACCGCGCCGATGTGCTGAAGGCGCTGCTCGCCCGCGGCTGGCGGGGCGCCTTGATTGCCGGTATCACGGACCTGCCGGCGGTCGAAGCCTGCTTTGCCGCCGGTACCGGCGAAACGTTGATGCTCAAGATTGGCGGCAGCCTCGATCCGGCAAGCCCCCGCGCAGAAATGCTGGCTGAGGTCGTCACGCTTGACGATCCCGGGCCTGCGAAAGAGCGGCAGGCGGTGGTGCGTGTCGGCGCGATCGATGTGGTCATCGCGGCACGCCGCAGGCCCTACCACAACATCGAGGATTTCCGGCGGCTGGGCCTCGACCCCAAGGCGGTGCGGCTGCTCGTCGTCAAGTCGGGCTATCTTTCGCCTGAACTGGCGCCGATCGCCAACCCCAACCTGATGGCCCTGACTGACGGGGTCGTCAATCAGGATATCCAAGGGCTTGCGAGCCTGCGTCGCCAGCGACCGGTCTATCCTTTCGATCAGGACTTTGCCTTCGAGCCTGTCGCCCGCTTTTCGGCGCGTTGGTCGAGCGGCGCCTGAGACATGTTTCGCACTTTCCCTCCCCGATTTTCGGGTAGGGCTTTCCTCAAAGCGCCGCGCGTCGTTCGACGCGCAAGGAGCGCTGAAACACCTTGGCCTTCCGCATAACACCGTCCTTAAATCGATCACAATTTAAGCGATTGTGCGATATCCTCCACCCGCTTCGCGGACACGTTCTAGCATGACCTCCACCATTCTCAGCGCCATGCGCAACCCGGCCATGCGGATCAGCATGCTGGCAATCTTCCTGTTCGGGTTTGCCGGTGCGGCCACCTCGCCCTATCAGTCCGTCGTCGGTATCAACGAGCTGGGGCTCAGCGACGCTGTCTATTCGCTGCTGATCCTGCTTGCCTCGACGGTGAACGTCATCGTCAGCGTTTCGATCGGCATTCTGGCCGATCGCGTCGGCAACTATCGGCTTCTGATGTCGACGGCGATCTTTTTCGGCGTTGTCGGCTACGGCATCGTCTATGTGCTCCCGCACCAGATGAGCTTCGTCGTCAGCGTCCTCTTGCTGTTGCCGATCTACGGCGCGGTCTACACGCTGCTTTTCGCCAATGTGCGCAGCATCGCCCGGCGGATGAGCGGCCATGACGCTGCGTCGCTGACGACGGGCGCCCGCGCGGCCATATCCGTGTCCTGGGTTCTGGTGCCCGGACTGGTCGGCTTTGCGCTCGCCGGCGGCGACAGCATGTTGCCGGCCTATCTGCTCGCCTGTCTCGGTTGCCTCGCCAATCTGCTGATCGTCTATTTCAAACTGCCCAACGAAAGCGGGGCCGACGCATCGCTCGGCAAGCGGCTTTCGTACTGGACGTCTTTTCGGGAGATCCTGGCGCCGCGGATTTTCCTGCGCGTGATCGCGGTTGCGATCATCACCTCCTCGCTGCACGTCAACGCCGCCGTGCTGCCTCTGATCATGACCGACGAGATCGGCGGCAGCGTCACCGATATAGGCATCATCGTCGGCATCGTCGCCTTCCTCGAAGTCGTGTTCATCTTCGTCTGGGCGCGCATCCAACTGAGCCTCGTGCCATTCAAGGCGCTGGCGCTCGGCACCGCGATCTATATCGGCTACATGGTGCTGCTCGGCTTCTCGACTGCGACCTGGCAAATCTACGCGCTCACGCTGATCAGCGCCTTTGGCGCCGCCGCGTTGATCACGATCCCGATCAGCTACCTCCAGGACCTGATTGCCGACCGGCCGGGATTGGGGAGCTCGCTGCTCGCCGTGAACCTTTTCCTGAGCGGCGGTCTTTGTGCTGGGCTTTTTGCACTCGGCACGCGGATCAGCGATTACTCGGGCACCGCCCTGCTTGGCGGTGCCGGGGGCCTTGCCGGGCTGGTGCTGCTGCTCGCGCTCGACGGCGACAAATCAGGGAAGAAAACAGTCCGGCGCTCGTGAGTCAGTCCCAGGGCTCGTCGACAAAAGTGCAGGTGAATTTTGTCTGGTTGTCCTGGAGACATCTCTTCTTCTGATCGGCGAGGATCATGATCCTTGCGAAGAAGCGCGAAAAGTCTGCCTTGCTGGAGGTAAAGGTGGCGATCCCCAGAGCGTGCGCCTGGGCCTGCGCCACGCAGGTCGCCAATTCCTGATCGGGGACATCGCTGTTTGCAACGATGACGGCTCGGTCAAACCGTCCTTCCGCAGAATAGTTCACGGCGGAAGCGCAGTTCGGTACGCCAGTTGCTGCTGTATCGTTCAGTAGTCGCTCGTAGTAGGCGTCGAAGCCGAAGTCTTCAATTTTGCTGACGTCGACCCGCCCATTCTTGACGACGTCCTTTCTGAAGATCACGCCGATGGTGTTTCTTCCAAGGCCCGGTTGAGCCTTGGTCTCAAGCCCGGCGGCCATGGCGATCATTTGAATTGTCGAGAAGACCACGTCCCTCTTCTTGGTCTCCCCTTGGCTCATTCCGACGCCGATAAACTCCGGGAAGGCGGTGAAATGCCGTTCGCCGTTGCGAACAGGGCCGAAGAAACTCACGGTCTGGGCGAGCGCGGACGAGGCAACAAAGACGCTCGCAAGAAGCCCGGTGGCAAACATCAGATGTCTAATGGTTCTTCTCCTGTTCGTGCCGTAACGCATCAAGCCTTCTCATCAAAGCCAGTGCGCACGTGAGCGAACGGAGACGTCCTGCAACGCGTCGCGGGCAATGCGATGGCATCTCGATTTTTCTAGCATTGCTATCAACGGCTGCAAGGCGCCGGAGCCGGGAAGACGCTCTCCTTACACCAGTCTCATCAAAAAGTGATAGGGGCGCCTTTCGGCGCCCCTATCTGTAGGTCCTTGATTATGTCGGTCCGGCGCGGCTCAGTTGCCGAGAATGCCCGGCAGGCGCAGGCCTTTTTCCTTGGCGCAATCGAGCGCGATGTCGTAGCCCGCGTCGGCATGGCGCATGACACCGGTTGCCGGGTCGTTCCAGAGCACGCGCTCCAGGCGCTTGGCCGCATCATCGGTACCGTCGGCGCAGATGACGACGCCCGAATGTTGCGAGAAGCCCATGCCGACGCCGCCGCCATGGTGCAGCGACACCCAGGTGGCGCCCGATGCGGTGTTGAGCAGAGCGTTCAGAAGCGGCCAGTCGGAAACGGCGTCCGAGCCGTCCTTCATCGCTTCCGTCTCGCGGTTCGGCGAGGCGACCGAGCCGGAGTCGAGGTGGTCACGGCCGATGACGACCGGCGCCTTCAGCTCGCCGTTCCTGACCATTTCGTTGAAGGCGAGGCCGAGGCGGTGGCGATCACCGAGACCGACCCAGCAGATGCGCGCCGGCAGGCCCTGGAAGGCGATACGCTCGCGCGCCATGTCCAGCCAGTTGTGCAGGTGCTTGTTGTCGGGCAGCAGTTCCTTGACCTTGGCATCGGTCTTGTAGATGTCTTCCGGATCGCCGGACAGGGCCGCCCAGCGGAACGGGCCGACGCCACGGCAAAAGAGCGGACGGATATAGGCCGGCACGAAGCCGGGGAAGGCGAAAGCGTTTTCGAGACCTTCTTCCTTGGCGACCTGGCGGATGTTGTTGCCATAATCGAAGGTCGGGATGCCCATGTCCTGGAAGGCAATCATCGCTTCGACATGCTCGCGCATCGAGGCGCGGGCGGCCTTCTCGACCGCCTTCGGGTCGCTTTCGCGCTTGGCCTTCCATTCGGCCATCGTCCAGCCCTTCGGCAGGTAGCCGTTGACCGGGTCGTGCGCCGAGGTCTGGTCTGTGACCATGTCCGGGCGGATGCCGCGGCGGACCATTTCCGGCAGGATCTCGGCGGTGTTGCCGAGCAGGCCGACGGATTTCGCTTCGCCGTTCTTCGTCCAGCGGGCAATGATCTCCATCGCCTCGTCCAGCGTCTCGGCTTTTTCGTCGAGGTAGCGGGTGCGAAGGCGGAAATCGATCGAGTCCGGATTGCATTCGACGGCGAGGCACGATGCGCCGGCCATGACGGCGGCGAGCGGCTGGGCGCCGCCCATGCCGCCGAGGCCGCCGGTCAGCACCCACTTGCCCTTGAGGTTGCCGCCATAGTGCTGGCGGCCGGCTTCCACGAAGGTTTCGTAGGTCCCCTGCACGATGCCCTGCGTGCCGATATAGATCCACGAGCCGGCGGTCATCTGGCCGTACATGGCGAGACCCTTCTTATCCAGCTCGTTGAAATGGTCCCAGTTCGCCCAATGCGGTACGAGGTTGGAATTGGCGATGAGAACGCGGGGTGCATCCTTGTGGGTGCGGAACACGCCGACCGGCTTGCCGGACTGCACCATCAGCGTCTCGTCGTCGTTGAGGTCCTTCAGTGTCTCGACAATCTTGTCGAAGTCGGCCCAGGTGCGCGCCGCGCGACCGATACCGCCATAGACGACGAGCTCGTGCGGGTTTTCCGCGACGTTCGGGTCCAGATTGTTCATCAGCATGCGCAGCGGCGCTTCGGTCAGCCAGCTCTTGGCGTTGAGCGTAGTGCCCTGAGGGGCGCGCACGTCGCGAATGTTGTGGCGCGGATTGTTGATGGTCATGCCTCGCTCCCTGTCAGTGTCTTGAGGTCAAATGCTGTTGTTTCGATGCGGTTCAGGATCGCTCCCAGCGGCTTTCGCAAAAGGGCGGATCGCGTGGCGTCGAGCGCGAAAGGCGGCTCTTCGGTGGCGAGATGGGTCGATTGCGCGAGCTCCATCTGAATGGCATGCACGCCGGTTTCCGGGCGGCCATAGTGGCGGGTGGTCCAGCCGCCCTTGAAGCGGCCGTTGAGAACGCTGCTGTAACCTTCGGCACCGGCGGCGATTTCGGCCGTCGCCTTCTCGATCTCGGGCGCGCAGGTCTTGCCCACGTCGGTGCCGATGTTGAGGTCCGGCAGCTTGCCTTCGAACAGGAACGGGATGCGCGAGCGGATCGAGTGGCAATCATAAAGCACGACCACGCCATGGATCGCTTTCACCCGCTCGATCTCGGCGGCAAGGGCCGCGTGATAGGGCGCATGGAACGCCTGGAGACGTTCGGCGATATCGGCTTCGGTAGGTGCCTCTCCGTCTTTCCAGATCGGCTTGCCGTCGAAGTCCGTTTCCGGGATCAGGCCGGTCGTGTTCTGGCCGGGGTAGAGGCTGACGCCTGCGGGATCCCGGTTGGCGTCGATCACGTAGCGGTGGAAGGTGGCGCGAACAACGGTCACCTCGGGCAGAAGACCATCATAGAGCTGATGAATATGCCAGTCCGTATCGGCGAGGATACGGCCGTTGTCGTTCAGCCGATCCCAGACCGCCGCCGGCACGTCGGTGCCGGTATGCGGAAAGCCGAGAATGACCGGCGAGCTGCCTTGTCTGACTTCGACGACAGCCATTTCAGGCCTCCAGGCTTGGCAGGATGCCGGCGGAGACGGAGGCGTTCAGACGGCCGGAGGCGATGAGGTCGCCGGCGGCCTTGAGGTCGTTGGCCATGTAGCGATCCTCTTCGATCGTCGGGGACACGGCGCGAAGGGCGGCGGCGGCCTTCTGCAATTCGGGGCTGGTGGCGAGCGGGGCGCGGAATTCGACGCCCTGGACGGCGGTCAGTGCTTCGATGCCGACGATCGAGAACAGGTTTTCGGTCATCTGCAGCAGGCGGCGCGCGCCGTGGCAGGCCATGGAAACGTGGTCTTCCTGGTTGGCCGAAGTCGGTGTCGAGTCGACCGAGGCCGGATGCGAGAGCTGCTTGTTCTCGGACATCAGGGCCGCCGAGGTGACTTCGGCGATCATCAGACCGGAGTTCAGCCCCGGCTTCTTGGCGAGGAAGGCCGGCAGACCGTAGGAAAGGGCAGGGTCGACGAGCAGCGCGATGCGGCGCTGCGAGATCGCGCCGATCTCGCAGACGGCAAGGGCGATCTGGTCGGCGGCAAAGGCAACCGGCTCGGCGTGGAAGTTGCCGCCGGAGACGACGGAATTGTCCGAAAGAACCAGCGGGTTGTCGGTGACGGCGTTGGCTTCGGTCTCAAGCACGCGGGCGACCGAACGCAGGAGATCAAGGCAGGCGCCATCCACCTGCGGCTGGCAGCGGATGCAGTAGGGATCCTGCACGCGCTCATCGCCTTCGATGTGGCTTTCGCGGATTGCCGAACCAGCAAGCAGCGCGCGGAGAGCCGCGGCCGTGTCGATCTGGCCGCGATGACCGCGTAACGTATGGATATCCGGATGGAAGGGAGCCGACGAACCCATGGCCGCATCGGTCGACATGGCGCCGGTGATGAGTGCTGCCTGTGCGGCACGATGGGCGCGGAAGAGACCGGCGAGCGCCAGCGCCGTCGAGGTCTGGGTGCCGTTGATCAGCGCCAGGCCTTCCTTGGCGGCCAGAACGACCGGCTTGAGGCCGGCGGCGGACAGCGCTTCGGCGCCGGACAGGCGGCGACCTTCGAAGTAAGCTTCGCCGTGGCCCATCATCACCGCTGCCATATGGGCGAGCGGGGCGAGGTCGCCGGAGGCGCCGACCGAGCCCTTTTCGGGGATGACCGGGATGACGCCCTTTTCGAGCATGGCTTCGATCAGGCGTACGAGTTCGAGGCGGACGCCGGAGGCGCCGCGGCCAAGCGAGACGAGCTTCAGCGACAGGATGAGGCGCACGATATTTTCGGCAAGCGGCTCACCGACGCCGCAGCAATGCGACAGGATCAGGTTGCGCTGCAGCGTCGCGACATCGACGCTGTCGATCTTGATCGAGGCGAGTTTGCCGAAGCCGGTGTTGATGCCGTAGACCGGCGCATTGCCGGCAACGATCTCGGCAATGCGGGCGGCAGCCTTGTTGATGCCGGCGTCAAAGGAGGTGTCGAGGCGGGCCGGTTCGCCGGTCCAATAGATGGTTTCGAGGTCGCGGAGGGGCACGGAGCCCGGGTGTAGAGTGATGGTCATTGACCGGTCCTTTGCCCTCTAAAGATGCATTCATGAAGCGGATTGAAGCCGATGCGGTAGACGAGTTCGGCCGGATCCTCGATGTTCCAGATTGCCAGATCGGCGGACTTGCCGACTTCGATCGTGCCGGTTTCGGCCAGCAGGCCAAGCGCGCGGGCGGCTTCGCGCGTTGCACCGGCAAGGCATTCGGCCACCGTCAGCCGGAAGAACGTCGCGGACATGTTCATCGTGAGAAGCAGCGAGGTCAGCGGCGAGGTACCGGGATTGCAGTCGGTGGCGATCGCGATCCGCGCGCCGGCGTCACGCAAAGCCTGGACCGGCGGCAGGCGCTCTTCGCGCAGCGCATAGAAGGCGCCCGGCAAGAGCACGGCGACCGTGCCTGACTTCGCAAGAGCTGCAGCGCCTTCTGCGTCGAGATATTCCAGGTGGTCGGCCGAGAGCGCTCCGTAGGAGGCCGCAAGCTTGGCGCCGCCGAGATTGGAAAGCTGTTCTGCGTGCAGCTTGACCGGCAGGCCGAGCGCCTTGGCGCGGTCGAAGACGCGGGCGATCTCGGCGGTCGAAAAGGCAATGCCCTCGCAGAAACCGTCGACCGCATCGACCAAGCCCTCGGCATGGGCGGCGTCGAGCCCAGGCAGCACGACCTCGGTGATGTAGTCGCCGTTGCGGCCCTTGTAGTCCGCAGGCGTTGCGTGTGCGGCGAGATAGCTCGTGACAACGCGCAACGGCCGCAGCGTTTCGAGCTCGCGGGCGGCGCGCAGCATGTTGAGCTCGGCCGTGACGTTGAGGCCGTAGCCGGATTTGATTTCGACGGTCGAGGCGCCCTCGGCAAGAAGCGTATCGAGGCGCGGCAGGGCGCTTTCGACAAGCTGATCGACGGTCAGCGCATTGGTCGCCTTGACCGAGGAAACGATGCCGCCGCCGGCGCGGGCAATTTCTTCATAGGTGGCGCCTTCGAGGCGCATCTGGAATTCGCGGGCGCGGTTGCCGCCATGAACGAGATGGGTGTGGCAGTCGATAAGGGCGGGCGTCATTACGCGGCCCTGGCAGTCCGTCGTTTCGAGGCTGCGTGCGAGTTCGGCGGGCAGCCCGCTCTCCGGCCCGGCATAGGCGATCCGCCCATCGACGACCGCCACGGCCGCATTCTCGACGAGGCCAAGACCGTCAACGGATTCGCCAAGCGTCACGAGACGCACATTGCGCCAAATGCCGGATGCTGGCTTGCGGGTCGAGAATTCGTTCATCAGGTCGCCTCCATTGGATATAATGTATATACATATTAGTTTGCTCCACAAGGGGAAATTTATGGAGCCTGCGGAAAAGGAAAGGGCGATCGGCCGAGTGAAGCGGAGCGCGAGCTTTGAGAAAATGGCCGTAGAACTCTGACTTCGCTCGAATTTCTTCTCGCGGGTTCGTCATCACGGCAGGTAAAAAGAAAAGGCCCCGAACCCTGAGGTTCGGAGCCTTCGCCTGTCCTTGGAATGGAGATCGCGATGCATGCCCGCGACTCACAAGCCTGCCGGGCCGCGAACGTGGGTCACGCTAAACCGCGTGATCCGCCTTTGCGCGCAGCCGTTCGACCACCTCGACGAAGCGGTTTCCGGCAATGTCGAGGCGCCCGCTGTTGTCGATCACGCTGACATCGGGGCCCGAGGTCACGTCAGGCGCCTGGCGGCTGAGACGTCGCAAAACTTCCTCTTCACTCTCGCGACCGCGCTCGGCAAGTCGTTTTGCAAGCACCGGCGTCTCGGCTGTAACAACGACGACGGCGATCTCGCCGAAGGCTTCGCGGAACGCCGGCAGGGCACCGCGGCTGCCATTGACGATCGCCGTCATGCCGTCCCTGACATTCCTGAGCACGACGGCGGGGATGCCGTATTTCAGCCCATGCGCATCCCAGAAGACGGCGAAGGCGCCATCCTTCTGCATCTCGACGAACTCGTCTTCCGACACGCTTTCATGCACTTCACTACCGGCATCCGACGGACGGGTGATGACCCGGCGGACGAAATGCACGTCGTGACAATCGGCAAAGTGCCGGGCGGCAAAGCCCATGACGCTGTCCTTGCCGGCGCCGCTCGGCCCGACGACGACGACGAGCGCGCCGCCCTTTTCGGTCGCGCTCATGCGACACGCCGTCCTTCGCGCCAGACGGAGCGCACGACCGGGATGCCTTCCTTGCGGTGCACGCGGGCGATATCGGCGCGAAGGCCAACGGCGATGCGGCCGCGGTCATCGAGACCCACGGTGCGCGCCGGCGTCGACGTCACCATGGCGATTGCCTTTGGCAGGTCGACGGCGTCGAGTTCGTCGGAGAGCACGAAGGGGGCGTGGATCAGGCTGAAGGGCACATAGTCCGACGACAGCACGTCGAGCACGCCGCGCTCGGCGAGATCGCGGGCGGCGATGTTGCCGGAGTGCGACTTGCCGCGCACGATGTTCGGCGCGCCCATCAACACGCTGAGGCCCGCGCGGTGCGACGCCTCGGCGGCCTCGAAGCTCGTCGGGAACTCCGCAAGCTTGATACCGAAGCCGATCGATTCTTCGACGTGGTCGACGGTCGCGTCGTCATGGCTGGCAATGGTGATGCCGCGGGCCGCACAGGCCTCGGCGAGCGCGGTGCGGTGCGGACCGGCATACTTTGCCGACAATGCCTGCTGCCGCTCGACGAAGCGCGCGAATTCCTCGTCCGAGAAGCCGCGCTTGGCTTTGTAATAGAGCGTGTACTGGTCCATCGTCTGGAACTGCCGCTGACCCGGGGCATGATCCATCAGCGAGACGAGCTTGACCTGCGGGTCGTTCTGGAAGTCCTCGTAGTGATCGAGCACGTCGGAGGTCGACACCTCGCAGCGCAGGTGGATCAGGTGATCGGCGCGAAGGCGACCCTCTTCCTTGGCCTGGGCCAAGGCGTCGGCCATGCTGCGCATTTCGCCCTTCTGGAAGCCGCCGTCCTCGTCGGAGCCGAGACGCAGGCAGTCGAAGACCGTGGTGATGCCGGAGGTGACGACCTGTGCGTCATGGGCCTGGATTGCCGCGATCTTCAGCCAGCGCACGCCCGGGCGCGGCGAGTAGTGGGCTTCGAGGTGGTCGGTGTGCAGCTCGATGAGGCCGGGGATCAGATAGTCGCCTTCAAAGTCCTCGCCGCTGGCAACCGTGCCCTCGGAAATGTCGGCAATCTTGCCGTCGCGGATCAGCACCGAACCGTCGAGGATGCTATCCTCGAGGACGATGCGGGCGTTGGTCAAAACCTGTTCTTTGCTCATCTCATGCGATCTTTCGTTGGGTGTCGCTGCCGAGCGGCAGCAGGGAGCGGACAGTAAAGGGTGCGCCGCGCTCCGGTTCGACGAAGAGCGCGACTGACGTAACGTGAAGTGGTTTGCCGATATGCTCGGCAAAGGTGGTTTCGAGCGCGGTACGCATCACGCCGCTGGTTTCCGTGGGTACCGGGCCGGTCAAGGTCAGGTGGAACTGGAACTCTTCGAAAACATAGGGATAGCCCCATTCTCTGAGGTAGCGCCTCTGGCGCTCAGGCAGGCTGTTTGGCTTGCGGCGGGCAAAGTCGGCGTCCGACAGCGGCGCGCGGAACGGGTCGAAGCGGTGAACGGCGTCTTCGGCCAAATCCTGCAGGTCGAGGCAAGGCGCGGATGGCACGAGAGCGAAGAACGGGCCCAACTGGTGCAGCACGATCTCAGGGATTTCGAACGGGTCGAGGTCGGCGGCAAAGCACTCGAAAATACTGAGAAGCTCGTCTTCGTCCCGGCCTTCGGCAAGTTCGAAAGGCGCCTTCAGTGTGCCGTGAAAACCGTAGCGCCGCGGGTCGGCCGTCAGTGCGCGTTGCGTCTCTTCGTCAATCCCGGCGATCGTCGGAAGCGTGAGGTCTTCGCCGGTAAAGGCATCGCGCCCCAGCCAACGGGACGCGACCTGCGACAGCCGGCTGTCCGCCGGCGGCGCGAAATAGATGGCATAACGCACGGTTTTCACTTTCTTGTAGCGACCGGCCCGCCAGGGCGGCGGGTCGATTGTTTGCGGGATGCGATGCGCAGCTAGCCGATTTCCATGACAACATCATGATGGCGGACACGCAAATGCTTGGCTGTCGTCAATGTGCCTTGCTGCCCATCAGGCGCGAACGGCACGCGTTCGAGATGCTGTCGAAAATAAAGACAACCAGCAAGATCAGAAGCACCATATAGGCGACATTTTCCCAATCGGAATTGGTACGCATCGCTTCCCAGAGTTTCAGGCCGATGCCGCCGGCGCCGACGGCGCCGATGATCGTTGCCGAACGGGTGTTCGATTCCCAGAAATAGAGCGCCTGGCTGGCAAAGACCGGCAACACCTGCGGAAGCACGCCGAAGCGTTGCACCGCAAGCGGCGTCGCCCCGACCGATTTCACGCCCTCGCGCTGCTTGTCGTCAATGTTTTCCAACGCTTCGGAGTAGAGTTTGCCGAGTGTGCCGGTGTCGGTGAAAAAGATCGCCGAGATGCCGGCAAGCGGTCCGGGGCCGAAGGCGCGGGTGAAGAACAGTGCCCAGATGAACATGTCCACCGACCGCAGGAAGTCGAAGAAGCGCTTGACCACCTGGTTGGTCAGGAAGCTCGGGGTGATGTTGCGGGCGGCCAGGAAGCAGAGCGGGAAGGCGATCAGCGACGCAAAGAGCGTGCCGACGAAGGCCATGACGACGGTCTGTAGCAGCTTGGTCCAGACGTCGAGATGCTGCCACTCGGCATTATAGAGGATGTTGTTCCAGGCAAGCGACAGGTTGGAACGGGCCGGATCGATGCGCTCGCCGGAGGCGATGAGCGAGGCGACCTCGCCATAGCTTTTGCCGAAGAAGGGCGAGTTGGTGTCGAACAGGAAGTTCGCCCAGCCGAAGAAGCGGTTGCGGACGGAAACCTCGTCGCCTTCCACTTCCGCCCAGCCGGTGGCACCGAACGCAAGCACGATCTTTTCGCCGGGCCGCTTCTGTGTCGCCCAGGCGGGCAATACGCCCTGTGGCCGCACCGTGTCGGCGCCGTCGACGGCCATGACAAGCGTGTCGCCGCCATGGGTCGCTTTTACCAGGCCATCGGCGATCTCGATCCTGGTCGAGCGGTTGTAGGTGACGACGACGCGCGTCAGCACTTCTTCTGTCCGTGTTTCGACACGGTTCTGCGTTTCCGTGGCGGTGGTGCCGCCGAGCGCGGAACCGGGGGCCATGAAGCTGAAGGACGAGCTAGCCTTCGGCTTGACCGCCTGCGTGGTGGCGGCCGGTATTTCGACCTGGCGCGTTACCGTCTGCCTGTCGAGTTCCACCCAATCCGGATTGGGATTGGGCCCGAGCGGCGAGTTGCGCTGATAGTTGAGGCGCATCGTCCGGTCGGGGGCGACGTGGATTTCCGGGCGTACCTCATAGGAAACCCAGTCGGCGAGGTAGGTGCCGGCGATGCCCCAGTTGGCATTGCCGAGCACGTGGCCGATCGAGAAGAACCACCAGCTGAAGATGAGGTAGACGACGACGCCACCGGCGATGGCTGCGGTGCGCACGCGCCTGGAGGTCGAGGATTTCAGGAGTTCCGGATGGCGGCGCGCGATCGCGTCCATTTCCATCGGGTTCAATCGTGTGGTCGTGGTCATGGTGCGCACCTACTGGGCAAGCTGGAAGGCCTGCTCGCCAACAAGGCGGCGGCGAAGCCAGGCGGAGAACTGGTCGACGGCAAAAATGGTCGCAAACAGCAGGAGGACGATTGCAAGGGTCTTGGCCTGGTGTCCCTGGCCGATCGAAAGTCGGAGAAGCTCGCCAATGCCGCCGCCACCGACGGCGCCGATGATCGTCGAGGCGCGTACGTTGATCTCGAGGCGCAGCAGGAAGTAACTGGCGAAGTTGGGCAGAACCTGCGGCACCATGCCGAACCAGACGCGCTCGATCCAGTTGCCGCCGGCAGCCCGCAGGCCCTCGTCCGGCTTCATGTCGGCGTTTTCCACCACTTCATAGAAGAGCTTGCCGAGCGCGCCGATCGTGTGGATCGAGACGGCGGCAATCGCCGGAATGGGGCCGAGCGACAGGATGGCGAGGAAAAAGCCGGCGATCACGACCTCGGGAAAGGCGCGCAGGATTTCCATGATGCGGCGAACGATGCCGCGGATCCACGGATTGGGCATCAGGTTGCGCGCGGCAAGGAAGCAGAGCACGAAGCCGAAGGCCGTGCCGATCACCGTCGAGAAGATCGCGATGTTCACGGTCTCCAGCATCTTGTGCACGTATTCGGGGATGTAGAAGCTCTCGGTCAGGTACAGCCGGCCCTCGGGGTAGTTGTACTTGAAGCTGCCGTCGTCATAGGGCGAGGGCAGGTCGAACATGGCGCGGAAAATTTCCAGCCCGTCGCGCGGTGCGAGATCGCCGACGAAATCGAAGAAATGCGGCAAACGGTCGAAGAACTTGCCGGCATTGGAATCGTTGGCGAACCAGAGCGAACCCGACAGCGCCAGGAGGAGAACGCCGAAGCCGAGCCAGGAGTAGAGCCGGCGGCGGGAACTGAGTTCCTGCCAGTGACGCTCGATGACGGCGCCGTTGTCGCTCAGATGTCGCGGGAGCAGGGAAGTTGCCATGACCGTTCCGGCTTTCGCCGGCCTCTAGAGCATTTCCAGGAAATTTGCGAAGCGGCTTTCCGCCCCGGAAATGCGTGAAAACAATGCGACGGAGGATGCGAAAGCACCCCTTCAAACAGTGAAACGCTGGCCGTTTGGGCGGCCAGCGTTCCCGAGTGGTGCGGGTCTATCAGCCGCCGATCGTCGCCTTGCGGGCGTCGATGATCGGCTTGTAGAAGTCCGCGTTGACTTCGGTGAAGCCGGTGAAGTCGCCGCCCTGGATGGCCGAGAAGCAAGCGGCGTCGGTCTTCGGCAGGTCGAGCATGAACTGCTTGAACTTGGCCTTCATGTCGTCGTTCATGGTGGAGCGCACGACGATCGGGCCGTTCGGGATCAGCGGCGACTTCCAGAGCTCGACCAGGTCGTTCATGTCGAGGATGCCCTTGTCGACCATCTTCTTCAGGTTGCCCGAGGTGTAGCCGTCCTTGAATTCGCCGACGCCCGAACCGAAGGTCGTGCCGGCATCGAAGGTGCCCTTGACGACTTCGAGAACGAGGTTCTCGTGACCACCGCCGAAGCCGGTTTCACCGAAGAATTCCTTGACCGGCGCGCCGATCGATTCCGGCAGCGTGACGAGCGGGACGAGGTAGCCGGAAGTGGAGTCCGGGTCGGCGAAACCGAGCTTCTTGCCCTTCAGGTCTTCGAGCTTGGTGATGCCGGAATCCTTGCGGGCAACCATGATCGAGTGGTAGCCGGTCGAGCCGTCGGTCTGGACGGTCGTCAGGATCGGCTCGACGGCGTCGGCCTTGGCGAGATAGATCTTGGCAAAGCCGGAAGCGCCGAGTTCTGCGTAGTCGAGCGTGCCGCCAAGCAGGCCCTGGATGACGCCGTCATAGTCGGCGGCCGGGAACAGCGAAACCTTTTCGACGCCGATGGCAGCCGGCAGCTTGTCGACGATGCACTGGAAATTGCGCAGGCGGTCGGCTTCGTTTTCGCCGCCGATAATGCCGACGCGGAATTCCTTGAGGTCTTCAGCCTGGGCGTGGCCGACGAGGGCGAGGAGCGCGACGGCGCCCAGAAGAGCTTTCTTCAGCATAAGGTTCTCCCGTGTCCGGCTTGGCCGGATCCTATTGGGTTTCAAAGAGGTGCCCTTGACGCGGGCTTTCGATCGTGGCGGGCGTCAGATGCCGGCGAGTGCCAGCGGCTTGAGGCCGGCCGATGCCGTTTCTTCCTGCGGTACTGCCGCCGGAATGTTGATGCTGGTGGAGGTCATCGATTCCTCGATGCCCGTGTCGGCGCCGTAGATCTCGGCAACGGCTGCCGCCGTCAGATCCTTGGGCTGGCCGTCGAAGACCACGCGGCCGTGCGCCATGCCGATGATGCGTTCGCAATAGTTGCGGGCGGTGTCGAGCGTGTGCAGGTTGGTGATGACGGTGATGCCATCGCGCTCGTTGATGTCGCGCAGCGCATCCATGACGATTTTGGCGTTCAGCGGGTCGAGCGAGGCGATCGGCTCATCGGCAAGCAGAACCTTCGGCTGCTGCATCAGTGCGCGGGCGATCGCGACGCGCTGCTGCTGGCCGCCAGAGAGCGTGCCGGCCGGCTGCAGCGCGGTCTGCTCGATGCCGAGACGCTCGAGCGCGCCGATCGCCATGATCCGTTCTTCGCGGGTGAACATGTTGAGGATGCTGAGCACGGTCGAGCGGTGGTTGAGGCGGCCGAGCAGCACGTTGGTGAGCACGTCGAGGCGCGGCACCAGGTTGAACTGCTGGAAGATCATTGCGCAGTCGCGCTGCCAGGTGCGAAGGGCAGCACCGCGAAGCGACGAGACTTCCGTGCCGTCGAAGACGATCGCGCCGGAAGATAGGTCCACGAGGCGGTTGATCATGCGCAGGAGCGTTGACTTGCCGGCGCCGGAACGGCCGATAACGCCGACCATCTGGCCCTGCGGGATGTCGAAGGTAACCGAACTCACGGCTGTCTTCTCGCCGAACTGGCGGGTTACATTCTTCAACTGAAACATGTCTAGCAGGTCCTCTTTCGGGGAGACCGGTCATCGGTATGACCCTGCCATATCGCCGCTTCATGAAGCCGGAATGTCAGTTTGTTGTAAGTTCTGTTACAGTTCACAGCCCCGCATGTTTGGTTGACCAAATTTGACTGCCGGCGCGCAGGCGCCCGCACCCCCATCAACTTTCAGGGGGAGTTCGCATCAACATCGAGCGAATACCTGCGGTCGGCGACGCAGGACCGGTGAGGGGCGCTAGTTCTGCGGACCGGGGTCCAGCGTCGCGCCGGGAATGTAGAGTGCAATCGGCCGGATTTCGTAGATCGCGCTCGGATTGGAGCGGCGCAATTCGCGCGCGGCGTCAACGGCGGCGTCGATGGCCGGGAAGTCGACGACGTAGAGGCCGAGCAATTGCTCCTTGGTTTCGGCGAAGGGCCCATCGGTGACGATGCCTTCGCCGTTGCCCCTTAGCGTCACGGCACCTTCGGCTGGTCCGAGCCGGGCGGCCGGGCCAAAGGCCTTCTGCTGGACGAACCGGTCATGAACCTGAAGCAGGTCGGTCATCAGCGCTTCGTCCTCCTCCTCGGTCCAGGATTCGACGACGCCTGCTGTGTGGTAGGCCAAGATTGCGTAATACATGAACCGTCCTCCCGCGTGTATTCCTGTCAGGTTTTGCCGGCCGCATCAACGGCTCGTCGCGCGGACCGCATCACCGGGCGTGCCGCCGGAGAGGGGCGCCTGTTCATCCGATCAGCTCCAGGCCGTCGCCGCCCATCGACAGGCCTGCCGGGCGATCCGCGAACTGCGTGTGAGCTCGCCGCGGGTCGCCGCATCGCGGGCCCTCCAGACGAGGCCGCGCGCCAGCGAGCGGGCAACGTCGCGCCCCGACGGATATCGGCGGCTGAGTGCGCGCAGACCCTCATCGATCGCGGCGTTGCCGAAGACCTCGTCACAATCGTATTTCGATCCCGTTGCGCGCCGCAGGATGCGCTTCTCCTGACCGGTCAGCGCGATGGGGCTTTGCTCCATCGCGTGTCCGAAGTCGGTGATCGCCACGTCCCAGCGCTTCTTGCGGGCCATGATGGCGCCGCGCTGGAGAAGGGCTCGGCGTCGCTCTTCGGCGCTCTCGATCCGCCGCGTGGGCAGATAGTCCGCCAGCGGCAGTGTCTGGTGCAGGCGGTCGAATATGAGGGCGTCGTTGCTGATCCAGTTTTGATTTCGGCGATGTGCCTGGAAGCGGCTTGCCGCCGGCCCTCTGTCGCCATCATGCAAGCGCTGGTGAAAGATGATGTTGCGGCTCGACGTCGCCCTGCCGAGAAGCGACAGCCGGATCAGCATGTCGTAGTCGACTGATCGGGGCAGCGCTTCGTCGAAGGGGCCCGCCGCTTCGTAAAGCCGGCGGCGCACGAGCATGCCCGGCTGATGGACGAAAAAGTCTTCCAGCGTGGCGATCAGGAATTCGTCCGGCGGGCAGTCGGTCCAGTAGCCGGTGTCGAGGAAACGGGCAGGGGTGTCCAGCTCGTGCTGAAAGCGGACGTAGCGCCCATAGGCGATGTCGGCTGACGGATCCGCCTCGAAGACCTGCAGGAGGTCGGCGAGACCGGTCGGACAGACGATGTCGTCATCGTCGACGATCCAGACATATTGGCCAGTGCTCTGTTGCAAGCCGGCATTGAGGGCGCGTGCCTTGCCGGCATTTTCCTGGTTGAGGACGCTGATCCTGTCACCGTATCGGGACAGCACATCCATGGTCTCATCGGTCGAACCGTCGACGACGACGACGATCTCGTCATCCCCCGCGATCTGCGGCAGCAGCGCGTCGATTGAAGCCGGCAGAAACTGTGCGCGGTTGTAGGTCGGAACGATGATCGACACGCGGGCGCCGTTGCGAGATTCTTTCGACAATTTCATACTTTATGCTCCTCCTCGATCGCTGCCTCCCCTGCAGCGCATTCGCTCGATGAACCGGGCATCACCCGGAAAACGTGCACAACCATGACGCTTGAAACGTCCACAAAAAGGCGGCCTGCCCTCAATTTCGACAACAAGGCAAAATCTATCGTGAGATGGAAAGCAGGCTTGCTTCGGCTAGTTTGCGAGCCGAACGACGGAAGGCAGACCTATTGAGCCGTGCAGTAGAACTGACCGGGCAAGCCATCTGGGCGTCATTGGGCCAACTGGCGCAGGCGTTGCTTGCAACCATCAGCACCATCATCCTGGCACGAATTCTTGGCGCCGAGACCTATGGTGTGTTCGCGCTCGGATTGCTGATCGTCGGCTTCGCCGAGATCTTCGTTGGTGGTCATGCCGCCGACATCGTGGTGCAGAAACCGGATGTCACAGCCGGCCATCGCAATGCCGCCTTCGTCGCGCTGAGCGTGATTTCGGTTCTCTCGGCTGTCGTGATCTGGGCGGGCGGGGCCGCTGCGGCGGATTTCTTCGAGGCGCCGCAGCTGCAGGCGCCGCTTCTTGCGATGGCGGTTCTGCCCGTTCTCACCGGGCTTGCGAGCGTTCCCAACCAGATCCTCGTGCGGCGGCTGCAATTCAATGATCTCGCCCGCATCGGGGCGGTCAGCGGAACCCTGGCCGTTCTTGTTGGCGTGGTCCTGGCTTTCTCCGGCGCCGGCATCTGGAGCCTCGTTATCATGGAGATCGCGCGGCGCGCGATGAACCTCGCGATGCTCTTTCCGGCAGCGTGCTGGCGACCCGGCCTACGCTTTCAGCGGCAGGAATTCGCCGAAGTCCTGCGCTTTGCGTCGCGCCGGGTCGAAAACAACGGGCTGACCTACATCTCGCAGAACGCGCTGCCGCGGCTCTTCATCGGCCAATGGCTCGGCACCGAGGCGCTCGGCCTGTTCGCCGTCGCTCGCCGGCTGCTCGATCAGCTGCACAATATACTGAGCGGCCCCGTCGCCGCGGTCGCCTTTCCCGCGGCCGCGCAGCTGCAGCACGACCGGGAGCGCCTTGCCCGGCTGATCGAGACATCCGTGCGGCTGACGACCTGGGTGTTCTGGCCGGTCGTCCTTGGTGTCGCAATGGTCGCCCCGGTCCTCGTGCCGCTGGCGTTCGGCGACGGATGGGCCGGCGCGATCCCCGTACTTCAGACCCTTGCGCTTGGAACCCTGCGCGCGCCGGTCTCGAGCTTCAACACGGCGGTGCTTGTCGCGTTCGGCCGCATGGGATCCGTATCCTTCATTTCCGTTCTGTCGATCGTGCTGGGCGTGGCCTTCCTCGCGGTCGGCGTCCAATATGGCCTCGTTGGCGTTGCCGCCGCGCTGTCGCTCCGGCAATGGGCGCTCTGGCCGGTCGGCGCGATGCAGGTCTATCGCGTCTCCGGGCTGCATCCCCTCGGCCAGTTGCGCATGCTTTTCATTGCAGCGCTTCCGTCCTTGATCATGGCCGGCTCCGTCTGGTTTGCCAGCGAGACCATTCATGGCTTGCAGCCGGTGCCGTTGCTCTGCTCACTGGTTGCGATCGGCGTGATCGTCTACGGGCTGGCCTGGGCCGCCTTCAATCCGCGGCAGACGATCCTGTTGCTCAAGGCCATGTTCGATGTGGTTCGTGGCGACTGGGCTTCGGCGAAATCACGCATCCCGCTGATCCTCGGAACGATTGCCGATCCGCAGGCATCGCGCAACGGCTGATCCAATCGCTCGTCAGGCAGCGAAGGCGCGCAGGCGCTTTACCCGGCGCTGGCTGATCGTGCCCTTGGCAGCGAAGAAGTCCCGTGCCTCCTTGCGAAGCAGCATCGGCTCATGGAATTGGATAAGATTGGGATTGGCAAGCGCGGCATTGCCCTCGATCACGACCGGGCCGGCTTCGGTCGACACGATATCCCAGCCGACATAGCTGAGGCCGGGGATAGCGCGCGTGCATTGCAATGCCAGCGTCTTGATGTCGTTCCAACGTGGGATGACGGTTCCAACGATGGCAGTGCCCGTCTCCGGGTGACGATCGAAGATCGTCCTTTCAGGACCGCCGTCATCGGCGATCGCAGCGGTCAGCTGACCACTCTCGAGATCGACCAGCGCAACGATGCCGCCGGCCTTGAAGTTGTCCGTCGGGCGGGAGTGTTGCGTCCCGAAGCGGTGCGCGGCACCGAGCAGTACCGTCTTGCCGGTCGTCTCGTCATGGCCGACAAGGATCCGGATCGTGTTGACCGCATGCGGGTAGATGGCGGAAGCGTAGGGATGCTGCTCGACGGCGGCTTCGATCAGATAGCGGCCATGTCGGTCGACGTCATCGATCGACGCTATGCGCTTGACGCCCCGCCCGCCACTGCCGTCAACCGGCTTTGCGATTATCGCGCGGCCGTCGATTTCGGCGCGTGGCAGCGGGCTGCCGTCGGGCCGTCTCGCGACACCATCCTCGACGATTCCGATCAACTCCGGACAGGATGCGGGAAAGGCGCCCGTGCCCGCCCATTGGTGGAACCGCAGCTTGTCGCCGAGAAGCGCCATTGCCTCCGGGCTGTTCAGCCGCGGCAACCGCGCTTCGGCTTCGAGGTCGGTCAGGAACAGGTGCTGGTCGAACTGGTCGAAAGGGTAGAGCCAGGCGCGGTTGGAAAGGAACCCGCGGGTCAGGAGCCGCAACCTGGGGCGACCGGTATTTCCGCGCCGTTCCAGCGCCCAGAACTGCCGAAGCAAGGAGACGCGGTGCCGGATGGCGCCGACGATCGGGAGCCCGGCCATCAGAGCGGTTCGCCGTTGGCCCGGGGGATATAGCGGGCAAAGATGCGCCGCAGCCGGGGCTCGTCGAGCAGGCGATCATAGAGCTGGAAGAAGCGCAGGCTCGGATGCGCATTGCCCTCGATGACCGTCGGGCCATCGGGCGTCACCGCAATGTCCCAGCCGACATAATGCAGATAGGGAAAGGCGCGTCCGAGATCCTCGACGAGCCGCAGCACCGCTGGCCAATGGGCGATCTCGACATCGGGCATCGCTGCCCGCGTATCCGGATGCACGTCATGATGACGGACGTGATTGTCCTTGCCGATCGAAACGGCGCGCGAAAGCCGCCCGGTCTTCAGGTCCACCTTGGAGACGAGGCCGCCGGCGCTGAAGTTGTCGACCGGCACAGAACGCGCGCTGCCGAAGCGATGGATGGCGGCGGCCGGGAGCGGAGTGCCATCATCGTCGCGCAGCATGAGCAGGCGTATCGTGTTCAAGGCGTCCGGAAAAATAATCTGGGCATAGTCGGCCTGCTGCACGAAGCCGGTGAGAATGGCGTCTTCGCCGCGATAGCTGTCGACGGCGTCCGGGGTCGTGCCGATCTGCACCGAACGCCCCTTCGATCCGAGCGTCGGCTTGATGACAAAGCGGCCGCGTGCGGCGAGTTCGTCGTGGAAAGCGCTTCGGCTTCCATCGCGCCAATGCCACCTGTCTCCAAAGTAGCAGGCGAAGGTCTGCGGCGTCGGCAGTTGCGCCGAGACGAGAAGCTCGGTGAACACGGACTTGTTGTCCAGCACATAGGCATAGTGGCCGTTTAGGCCATGCAGGTGCTGCTCTCTTTCGCAATTGGTGACGACGCCCCTGACATCACCGCGGATCTGGCGATACCAGTCGGCCTCCTTGGGGTCGAAGCCAGCCAGAATGTCCTGGATGCGCCGTAGCGGCGCCAACTGCCGCTCCTCGGTGGAAGCGCTGTCTGACCAATAGCGCCGCGCATGGCTTTTCAGAAAGCGAAGACGGCGTGTGTCGATCGTCTGTCGAACCAAAGCTTGCAGCATCAGGCGTGGGCCTCCTCTCCTGGTTCCGCTGTCGGCAATCGCAGCAGATCCCCGAAACGCAGTTCCCACTCATAAGGTTCGAAAACATCCATGCCGCCCTCGGGGAAGAAGGTGATTTCTCCGAACAGAACCCGACCGAAATTCTCGTAGAGATCGACGCGGCTGAACGCGAAGGGCGCGGAGAGTTCCGTCGCGACATCGAGCAGGGTGCGAAGGGACTGGGGCGCGGCGATCGCTTCCCGTTCGCACGGCGCGCCGCGCCGACGCACCGGCAACGGCTGCCAATCTGTGTCGAAAACCGTCTTGGCGCGCACGCCATCCTTCTCGCGGATGACCATGATGAAAAGCGGCCGACCGTGGAAACAGAAGATCTTGAACTCGCGCAGGCCATCGGGACTATCTGCGTGGAGAAACTCTTCGGCAAGCACGCCCGGGCGGATGTCCCGATAGACCGGCTCCCGGTGCCGGTACCAATGGTTGAACGCCAGATGATCGGCGAGCTTGGCTCGGGCTGCACCCCAGTCGAAGGCGTTCCTGTCCCGGCAGATCACCACGCCGCCGAAATCGTGGTTCGTCTTGAGGACAAAGGCATCCTGCCGGATGTACCGAGGCGTTATGTCCCTCAGCCGATAGGTTGCGAGGATGGCGGGAATGAGAATATCCGTGCCGACGCGCTCGGCAACGTAATCGCGCACCTTGATCTTGTCGGCGCAGATCGTCTGCAGCTCCGTCGCAGGCAGCAGCTTCAGGGCATTGAGCTTTTCGCTCAGCCCCCGTGGCCTGTCGACTTCGAGAACCCTGCCGGTTCTGCCGCGATACTGCGCCTCAATGAAGGCGCGTGTGCTGGTCCGGCGCTCGTTACGGAAGCGACTGTAGCGGGACCAGCGGTAGAGTTGCGTCAGGAGATCGGGGGCCCGCCGCGCCAGCAACTGGCGGGAATATTCCTTCATGGTGGACATCGCTTATCCGTCACTAAGAAACCTCGGTGCCGGCGATCCGGTTGGGCGCGCGACGAGGCGGAGGTTTCCAGAACGATGTGGCGATACGGTGGCCGGGGCGCAACCCGACCTGCCGACGGGATGCCTGCTGCCAACTTTGCTCGGGCTAGCGTTCCAATCGAGCCGGGCTGAACGTCGCGGCATCGAGGCCGGCCGCTTCGAAGCCCTCGGGCGCTGGTGCACCGACGAGGAGATTTGCGGCGAATGCTCCAAGTGCGGGTGAGGTAAGGATTCCGTAGCCGCCCTGGCCGGCGAGCCAGAAGAAGTCCGGGCGCTCGCGGGCAAAGCCGATCACCGGAAGCTTGTCCGGCGAGAAGCTGCGCATGCCGGCCCAGCTTTTGAAGATGCGGCGCACCGGCACGGTTGTTGCCTCCTCGACGTAGTGCGCAGCCCAGGCGACGTCGATCTCCTCCGGCTGGACGTCGGCCGGCTCGCACGGCGTTGCGTCGGCGGGCGAGGAAAGCAGCCGCCCGCCCTCAGGCTTCATGTAAAAGTCTTCGTCGATCTCGTTGATTTCGGGCAGCGTCAGCGCGTCGATGCCTTCGGGCAGGTCGACGGTGATCGCCGTGCGGCGATGCGGCACGATGCCGACGGGGGCGACGCCGAACGATTGCGCGACGGGATCGGCCCAGCCGCCGGCGGCATTGACGATCGTCTTGGCGCCAACCTCGCCGGTACTCGTCGCCAGGACCCAGCGGTCGCCGTCCCGGCGCGGTGCCAGCACGTCTGAGCGCTCGATGATCGCGGCACCGTGGCGGCGCGCGCCGCGGACGTATCCCTGCAACAGGTTCTCGACTTCGATGTCCCAGAACTGCGGATCATAAAAGGCCGCGGCCACATAGTCACGGCGCAGGACCGGCACGCGTGCGATCGCCTCGTCGACGGTCAGCCTTTCAATGTCGGCGTTGGCACGGCTTTCTGCGGCAAATACCTCTTCGAACCGCGCAAGCTTTTCGGCATTGGCGATCATCACGCCGCCGCGCTGCTTGAGCAGCGCAATTTCGGAGAAGCCTTCGGGTGGGTTGTCGAAGAAGCTTTTGGAGATGGCCGCGAGCGCACAGACTTCCGGCGCATTGTAGCGCAGCACGAACTCCGCCGCCGAGCGACCGGTGCTGTGATAGCCGAGGCCTTCCTCCCGCTCGATCACCACGACGGAGCGATGCGGCGCCAGGAAATAGGCCAGCGACAGGCCGGCAATTCCACCGCCAATGATCGCCACATCGTAGTCCTGCATGTCCCGCCTCCGTTGGTTGTCGGCCGGACCATAGGCAAGGCGCCATCCGTGTTCAAATTTATAACTGGAAAGGCGACTATCAATTTTGATGATGCTTAGGCAGCATCGAGGCAGTGATCCAGCGGCTCCGTATCGGCCACATGGGCAAGAAATGCGGCTTCTGCCGGATTGAGGATCGCGTTCGGATTGGAGATGCGAAAGACGTCGGTGGTCGGCAGATCGCTATAGGGTGGCAGCTGCCAGAGCTGGCCCGCCGCGACGGCAGGTGACGCCAGATGGTCCGGCAGCATGCCGATGCCGACATTGGCGGCAATCAGTCGCATCACCTCTTCGACATTGCAGGAGACGGCGCGGACCTGCTGGCCGAAAGACCCGACCGCGCGCACGGCCGTTACCGAGTTCATGTGCTGGCCGCCCAAAACGTCGGCGATGAAGGCGATATAGGGATTGCCCCTGAGGTCGTTGAAGTCGACGCCTTCGACCCCGAACAGCGGATGGCTTCTGCCGCAATAGAGCGCATAGCGCTCGCGCACGTGAAAGCGCCTGTTCAGCCAGTCGGGAATGTTGCCGTCGCAAAGGCCCATGGTCGCGACATTGCGTTCGACGGCACTCAACACATCCACGGTCGTTGCGATCGTGACCGACAGGGTCACCTTGGGGTGCAGGCGGAAGAAGCTTTCGAGCTTGCGGTCCCAGGCGGGATTGTGGGCGTGGCTGACCGAATGGATGTTGAGATGGCCGGTAATCTCATCGCCGGCGGTTTCAAGAACGTTCGGCAGACGGATGACGGCTGCGAAGATATCGCGGCACTGGGCATGCAGCCGGGCACCGGCGTCCGTCAGGTTGAAACGTCCGGGACGGCGGTCGATGAGCTTCTGGCCGACGGTCTGTTCCAGCCGCTTCAGCGCCATGCTGACGGCCGGCTGTTGCAGGAGCAGCCGGTTGGCCGCGGCCGTGATGCTGCCTTCCTCGACGAGCACGACGAAGGTGCGCAGCAGGTTCCAGTCGAGATTGTGGGCGAAGCGTTCGAGGCGGTCATTGGCCATGGTCGTGGCTTGCTTCTGATCTCTGGCGTTGCACTGGCATTCGATCTCCAAGGAGGGCAGGCAGAGCGAAAGACATCCGTTCTTGTCGTCATATTCCAGCGATTTTGCAACAAGGGCTGCACGAAGCCGGGCGAGGGGCCATTCCCTGGACGCATGAGGCGGTGCCTCAATTTCGTTTGAAACGCCATGCACCCCTTGCGATAACGTGAGCCGAATAATCCGATGGGAGAGAAACATGGCCGGCAAGACGCAATTTCAATGGGATGATCCGTTCCTCCTCGACGATCAGTTGACCGAGGACGAGCGCATGATCCGCGACACCGCGCGGGCCTATGCGCAGGACCGTCTGCAGCCGCGCGTCATCGACGCCTACCGCGAAGAATCGACCGATCCGGAAATCTTCCGCGAAATGGGCGAGCTTGGCCTGCTCGGCGTTACCGTCTCGGAAACCTATGGCGGCGTCGGCGCTTCCTACGTCGCCTACGGCCTGGTTGCCCGCGAAGTCGAGCGCGTCGATTCGGGTTACCGCTCGATGATGAGCGTGCAGTCGTCGCTGGTGATCTACCCAATCTATGCCTATGGCTCCGAGGAGCAGAAGCAGAAATACCTGCCGAAGCTCACCAGTGGCGAATGGATCGGCTGCTTCGGCCTGACCGAGCCGGACGCCGGCTCTGACCCGGCCGGCATGAAGACCCGCGCGATCAAGACCGAGAGCGGTTACCGCCTCGTCGGTTCGAAGATGTGGATCTCCAATGCACCGATCGCCGATGTCTTCGTCGTCTGGGCGAAGTCGGAAGCGCATGGCGGCGCCATCCGTGGCTTCGTGCTCGAAAAGGGCATGAAGGGCCTTTCCGCCCCGAAGATCGCCGGCAAGCTGTCGCTGCGCGCGTCGATCACCGGCGAGATCGTCATGGATAACGTCGAGGTCGGCGAGGAGGCACTGCTGCCGAATGTCGAGGGCCTCAAGGGTCCGTTCGGTTGCCTCAACCGCGCCCGCTACGGCATTTCCTGGGGTGCGCTCGGTGCGGCC
Organism: Ensifer sp. ZNC0028; assembly: GCF_000799055.1. Lineage (NCBI taxonomy): Bacteria > Pseudomonadati > Pseudomonadota > Alphaproteobacteria > Hyphomicrobiales > Rhizobiaceae > Ensifer > Ensifer sp. ZNC0028. The sequence goes on along the minus strand of NZ_JTLA01000030.1, from coordinate 66,223 downwards.
GAATTCTGCTGGCATGCGGCGCGCCAATACGGCCTCGACCGCAAGCAGTTCAACCGCCCGCTCGCCCAGACGCAGCTCTTCCAGAAGAAGCTCGCCGACATGCAGACGGAGATCACGCTCGGCCTGCAAGGGTCGTTGCGCGTCGGCCGCCTGATGGACGAAGGCCGCATGGCTCCGGAAATGATCTCGATCGTCAAGCGCAACAATTGCGGCAAGGCACTCGACATTGCCCGCATGGCCCGCGACATGCACGGCGGCAACGGCATCTCCGAGGAATACCAGGTCATGCGCCACATGGCGAACCTCGAGACCGTCAACACCTACGAGGGTACGCATGACGTCCATGCGTTGATCCTCGGTCGCGCCCAGACCGGCCTCCAGGCCTTCTTCTGAGCGGTGCCGTCATGGAAGCGCCGCTGAAGGGCATTCGTGTTCTGGAACTGGCCCGCATTCTTGCGGGCCCATGGATCGGCCAGACGCTGGCCGATCTCGGTGCCGACGTTATCAAGGTGGAAAGCCCTGATGGCGATGACACCCGCACCTGGGGCCCACCCTTTGTTGCGGGCGAGGACGGCGAGACGCTGGACGCCGCCTATTTCCATGCCTGCAACCGCGGCAAGCGCTCCGTGGTGCTCGACTTCACGACCGAGGAAGGGCAGGAGGCCGTGCGCCGCCTTGCCACCCAGTCGGACGTGCTGCTCGAAAACTTCAAGGTCGGCGGGCTTACCAAGTATGGGCTCGATTACGAGAGCCTGAAGAAGATCAATCCGCGGCTGATCTATTGCTCGGTCACCGGCTTTGGCCAGGATGGCCCCTATGCCCATCGCGCCGGCTACGATTACATCGTCCAGGGCATGAGCGGCATCATGGACCTGACCGGCGAACCCGACCGCGAGCCGCAGAAGATCGGCGTCGCCTTTGCCGATATCTTCACCGGTCTCTACGGCGTGATCGCCGTACAGGCGGCCCTTGCCCAGCGCGAGCGCACCGGCGAGGGGCAGCAGATCGACATGGCTCTGCTCGACTGCATGACCGGCGTGCTCGCCAACCAGGCGTTGAATTTCCTGGTCTCCGGCAAGGCGCCGCGCCGGCTCGGCAATGCGCACCCGAACATCGCGCCCTATCAGGTCTTCCCCACATCCGATGGCCACCTGATCGTCGCTGTCGGCAACGATCGGCAGTTCGTGAAGTTCTGCACCTTGCTCGGACGGTCGGATCTTGCGTCCGACGAGCGTTATTTGACCAATGCGCTTCGCGTGCAGAACCGCGACACGCTGACGCCGGAACTGTCAGCCGAGACGGCGAAGATCGAGCGCGACACGCTGTTGAAACTGCTCGAAGATGCCGGTGTGCCCGGCGGGCCAATCAACACCGTCGCCGACGTCTTTGCCGATCCGCAGATCGAGCATCGGCAGATGCGGGTGGATACGCCGCATTCGGGGGCCGCTGGCGGTACCTCGCCCGGGGTCCGGACGCCGATTCGCTTTTCGGCCGCCGAGTTGGCACTCGATCGTGGCGTGCCGCGGCTTGGGGAGCATACGGCTGAAGTGCTGACGGAGATCGGGATGGACGCGTCGAAGCGCGATTAACGCAGCGTGAGATGCTGAGTCTCTCGTTGATGCGCGACCTGAAGAAAACAGCGAAAAGCCCTGGAAATCGGAGAGATTTCCAGGGCTTCTTTGTTAGGCCTTGAGTGCGCGATCAAAGACGCGCGACAGCCGCTCGGCGAAGCCGCGCGGGTCCTGCGGCTTGTCGCCGTCGAGCACGCGCGCCTGGTCGAGCAGGAGTTGAACGGCGTCCGTGCGGAACGCCGTGTCGCCGGCGGGGCTTGCGGCCATGGCGGTGATCAGCGCGTGGCCCGGGTTGATTTCGAGGATCGGCTTGGGGGCGTCCTCGAGACGGCCGGCGCCCTGCAGCATCTTTTCAAGCTGGCGGTCGGGGCCGTGTTCCGGCGCCACCAGGCAGACCGCGCTTTCCGTCAGGCGGTCGGAGGTGCGCACGTCCGAGACGGCCGCGCCGAGGGTTTCCTTGGCAAAGGCGACGAAGTCGATGACCAACTGGCTCGCCTGTGGGGCCTCTTCCTTGCCGCCTTCGGGCTTGGAGATGGCGCCGAGATCGGCCGCCCCTTGCGTAATCGACTTCCAGGGCTTGCCGTCGAAATCCGGTGCCGAGGTCACCCAGAAGCTGTCGACCGGATCGGTCAGGAGCAGCACTTCGATGCCGCGGGCGCGAAAACCTTCGAGCTGTGGCGAGGCCTTGAGTTGGGCGAGGTTGTCGCCGGTCAGGTAATAGATCGCCGACTGGCCGTCCTTCATGTCCTTGACGTAATCGGCAAGGCTGCGCTGGCTCTCATCCGACGTGGTGGTACGGAAGCGCGACAGCGCCACCAGCTGCTCGCGGCGCTCGTAGTCTTCGTAGATGCCTTCCTTCAGCACGCTGCCGAAGTTTTCCCAGAGCTTGTCGAACGTTTCCTTCTCGCTCTCCGCCAGCTTCTCGATTGCCGTCAGCACGCGGTTGGTGACACCCTTGCGGATGCTGGCGAGCAGCGGGCTTTCCTGGATCATCTCGCGCGAGACGTTGAGCGGCAGGTCGGACGTATCGACGAGGCCGCGCACGAAGCGCAGGTAACGCGGCAGCAATTCCGCCTCGTCGGTGATGAAGACGCGCTTGACGTAGAGTTTCATCCGACCCTTGCGGTCCGGGTCGAACAGATCGAAGGGCTTCGAGCCAGGCACGAAGGCAAGGGCCGTATATTCGTGCCGGCCTTCGGCGCGGAAATGCACCGTCAGTGCCGGATCGTCATACTGGCCGGCGACGCCGCGGTAGAAATCGGCGTAGTCTTCCTTGCTGATCTCGCTCTTTTGCTTGGTCCAGAGCGCGGTGCCATCGCCGATCTGGACCGGCTCAGCGTCGGGCTTTTCGAGAATCGAGATCGGCACAGGCACGTGGCCGGACTGGTCCTTGACGATGCGCTCGACGGTCCAGCGCGAGGTGTAGGTCTTCGCGTCTTCCATCAGGTGCAGCGTGATGCGGGTGCCACGCGCCGGGGCGTCGGCGAGTTCGGCTGCAGAAACGGTATAGCTGCCCTTACCGTCCGACGACCACAGGAAGGCATGCTCGGAACCGGCGCGGCGCGATACCACGTCCACCTTGTCGGCGACCATGAAGGCGGAATAGAAGCCGACGCCGAACTGGCCGATGAGCTGCGCGCCCTCCTTGCCCTGGGCGGCTTCGATACGCTCCATGAAGGCGCGCGTGCCCGAGCGGGCGATCGTCCCGAGCGCTTCGACCAGCTCGTCGCGGCTCATGCCGATGCCGTTGTCCTCGACGACGAGCCGGTTGTTTTCCTCGTCCAGCTTCAGCACGATGCGCGGGGTCGGGTCGCCGGCCAGAAGCTCCGGCGAGACGATCGCTTCGTAGCGCAGCTTCTCGCAGGCATCCGCGGCGTTCGAAATCAGTTCGCGGAGGAAGACGTTCTTGTCGGAATAGACAGAATGCACCATCAAATGGAGCAGTCGCGCCACATCGGCTTCGAAGACATGTTTCTCTACGGACATTTCGATTTCGCTCATTGCCTGGCAACTCCTTTGGGTTTCGCCCCAATTGGCAAGCGGTGTTCGGAATTTCAAGGCCTGACTTGCGCGCTCCCCATTTCTGGATAATGCTGCAGTGCGAAAGATCAGTGAACGCTAGCGAAACGATGCTTCTTCAACGGGGTCCACGGCGAGGAAGTCGCGCGGGCGACAAATCGCCGTAACACTCCGCAGTTATGCTGCTTCGACCCGGGCAATGGCCTTGGGTTATCATGCCGAGTTCATATCGCGGCCCTGCCGCCTGTCTCTTTGACTAAGGTCAATGCGAGACGAATTGCGTTGTTCTATTGGCTTTGGAAACGGGGCCGACCTTCAATCGCACCGAGGAGTGGACATCATGCCGAAGCATTCCACGAGCCCGACCATCCCGACTTTCGCAGATGCCTATTCCTATTCGCTCGATGCCTGGCAGCGCTCGGTCCTCTTTCTCGATGTGATGCGCCAGCGTGGGGCGCAATATGAGGAGCATCGCACCCAGACTGCGCCGAACGTGCTGGAGTTCGAGGCCCGGCTCGTTACCGATGGGCGCACGCTCGCCCGGCCGGTGAACTATGCTCTGGTCAGCATCGTTCCGCCCGAGGGTGTCACGATCGATCCGACGAAGCGTCCCTTCGTCGTCGTCGATCCCCGGGCGGGACACGGCCCCGGCATCGGCGGCTTCAAGGCCGACAGCGAGATCGGCGTGGCGCTGAAAGCGGGCCATCCCTGCTATTTCATCGGCTTCCTGCCGGATCCGGTTCCCGGCCAGACGATCGAGGACATCGCGCTGGCCGAAGCCGGTTTTCTCGAAACCGTCATCGCCCGCCATCCGCAGGCGGACGGCAAGCCCTGCGTGATCGGCAATTGCCAGGCGGGCTGGGCGGTCACGATCGTCGCGGCACTGCGTCCCGAACTCTTCGGCCCGATCATCATCGCCGGTGCGCCACTTTCCTATTGGGCAGGGGTGCGCGGGCAGAACCCGATGCGCTATTCCGGCGGGCTTCTCGGCGGCAGCTGGCTGACGGCGCTGACCGGCGACCTCGGTGGCGGCATTTTCGACGGCGCCTGGCTCGTGCAGAATTTCGAGAACCAGAATCCGGCGAACACACTTTGGACCAAGCAGTACAATCTCTATTCTAAGATCGACACGGAAGCTGCGCGCTACCTCGGCTTCGAACGCTGGTGGGGCGGCCATGTCACGCTCAATGCCGAGGAGATGCAGTTCATCGTCGACGAACTCTTCGTGGGCAACAAGCTCGCGGCCGGCGAAATCCGAACCTCCGACGGCATCGCGATCGACCTGCGCAACATCCGCTCGCCGATTGTTGTCTTCTGCTCCAAGGGCGACAACATCACCCCGCCGCAACAGGCGCTCGACTGGATCCTAGATCTCTATGACAGCGTCGACGAAATCCGCGCCTACGGCCAGACGATCGTCTACACCGTGCACGAGACCGTGGGCCATCTCGGCATCTTCGTCTCCGCTGGCGTTGCGCGGAAAGAACATGACGAGTTCGCTTCCAACATCGAGCTGATCGACGTGCTGCCGCCAGGGCTTTATGAGGCGGTGCTGACGCCGGCAAGCGAAGCGGTCGAGGGCAGGGCGCTTGTCTCCGGCGAATGGCTGATGCGCTGCGAGCCGCGCACCCTTGAAGATATCCGCGCACTCGGCGGAAACGACATCGAGGACGACAGGCGCTTCGCCACTGCGGCGAAGCTCTCGGAGATCAATCTGGCGCTCTACCGCGCTTACCTGCAGCCGATGGTCAAAGCCGCGGCGACGCCGCCCGTGGCAGAGGCAATGCGCAACATGCACCCGCTGCGCCTGCAATATGCGCTTTTCGGACCGGACAATCCGTTCATGGCCTGGACGTCGGCGCTCGCGGACCATGTTCGCGAAAACCGGGAACCTGCCGCCGCCGGAAACCCGTTCATCGCCTGGCAGGAGGCACTGTCACAGCAGATCGTCGATGGTCTCGAGACCTGGCGGCGGACGGCCGAGTATCTTTCGGAGCAGAGCTTCCACGCCATCTATGGCGCTCCGAGCCTGCAGGCCGCGCTCGGTATCGACACGAACACAAAGCAGCCGCCGCGAAAGGCGGAGAAGAGCCTGCTGCACCAGGAGCTCGTCAAGGCGCGGATCGCCGAACTCAAGGCCCGGATGGCCGAGGGTGGAACCTGCGAAGGCCTTGCCAGAGCCCTGACTTTCGTCGGCATGGCGCGCGGCGGCGCGGACGAACGTGGGTTTGAGGCGGTTCGCCGGCTCCGGCTTTCCCATCCAGAGGCGAAACGGCTGAGCCTGGCCGAGTTCAAGACCGTGATGCGGGAGCAGTACTTCATGCTGCTGATCGACGAGGCGGAGGCGCTCGCTACCCTTCCGAAGCTGCTGCCGGAAACGGTCGAGGAGCGTCGCAGCGCCTTTACGGCCCTTCGTGAGGTGCTGGAGGCATCCGGGGCCGTCACGGGCGTCGCTGCCGAGCGGCTGCAGCAGGTTGCCGCGCTTTTCCGGCTGGAGAGCGAGCCGCCGGTTCCGATCGCGGCGGGCAAGACCATTCGCAATCGCACTGCATCCTGATGGGGGAATCGACGTGTCCGAATTAACCGAACTGCCGGTTGAGCAGTCCAAATACGATCTGCTGATCGCCACCGCGAGAGATGAAACGCCGGCGGTCACCATCGTCGCGCATCCCTGTGACGAAACCTCTCTGCGTGGTGCGCTGGAGGCCGCGCAGATGGGTTTGATCGCGCCCGTTCTGGTCGGGCCGGAAGCAAAGATCCGCAGCGTTGCCGCCGAACATGGCCTCGATCTCGGCCGGAGCGAGATCGTCGATGCGCCGCACAGCCATGCGGCGGCGGCCAAAGCGGTGGCGATGATCCGGGAGGGGCGAGGCGAGCTGTTGATGAAAGGCAGCCTGCATACCGACGAGCTGATGAAGGAGGTCGCGGCGTCGGCGACCGGACTCAGGACCGACCGACGGATCAGCCACGTCTTCATCATGGACGTGCCGGGGCATAGCGAAACGCTGTTCATTACCGATGCCGCCATCAACATTTTCCCCGACCTCGAAGCCAAGCGCGACATCGTGCAGAACGCCATCGACCTCTGGGTGACGATCGGGCTCGGCGAGCCGCGGGTCGCCATCCTTTCGGCGGTCGAGACCGTGACGACGAAGATCCCCTCGACGATCGAGGCGGCGGCACTCTGCAAGATGGCCGAGCGCGGCCAGATCACCGGCGGCCTGCTCGACGGTCCGCTTGCCTTCGACAATGCGATCGACCCGGAAGCGGCACGGATCAAGGGCATCAAGTCGCCGGTCGCCGGGCGCGGCCAGATCCTGGTGGTGCCGGATCTTGAGGCCGGCAACATGCTGGCGAAGAACCTCACCTTCCTGTCCCATGCCGATGCGGCCGGCATCGTGCTGGGTGCCCGCGTCCCGATCGTGTTGACGTCGCGGGCGGACTCCGTGCGCACGCGTCTCGCCTCCTGCGCCGTCGCCTCGCTCTACGCGGCGCGCCGGCGGACCTCGCAAGTCGCGGCGGTGTGACATGGACGCGCTTCTCGTCGTCAATGCCGGCTCGTCGAGCCTGAAGTTCCAAGTGTTCGGGATCACGGATCAGGGACTTGAGCGCCAGATCAAGGGCCAGATCGGCGGCATCGGCACCCGTCCCCGCCTGCAGGCGAAAGCCGCCGACGGGACCGTGCTGGTCGACAAAAGCTATGATGCGGGTGACGTTGGCGACTTGCCGGCAGCGATCGCGGCGGCGCGCGACTGGCTGCTGACGCTGGAAGGCTTCACCCTGCGGGCGGTCGGCCATCGCGTCGTGCATGGCGGTCCCGATTATGCCGCGCCGGTGCTGATCGATGCGACCGTCCTCGATCGCCTCGCGAGCTACCAGGATCTGGCGCCGCTGCACCAGCCCAACAATCTGGCGCCGATCCGCCAGGCGATGGCGATCAACCCGGATGTGCCGCAGGTCGCCTGTTTCGATACGGCCTTTCACCACGGCCACCCGCAAGAGGTGAACTGCTACGCGATGCCGCACAGCTATTATGATGAAGGCGTGCGGCGCTACGGCTTCCATGGCCTTTCCTATGAATACATCTCGGAGCGACTGCGGGATGTGGCACCTCAGGTCGCCGGTGGCCGCGTTATCGTCGCGCATCTCGGCAGCGGCGCCTCGATGTGCGCCCTCAGCGATGGCCAAAGCGTCGAGAGCACCATGGGCTTCACCGCGCTCGACGGCCTGCCGATGGGAACCCGGCCCGGCCAGCTCGATCCGGGCGTCGTACTCTATCTGATCCTGCAGCGCGGCATGAGTGCCCAGGCCGTTTCCGATCTGCTCTACCACGAGGCCGGCCTCAAGGGGCTCTCGGGCGTGTCGAACGACATGCGGGACCTGCTTGCAAGCGCGGATCCTCATGCCAAGCTCGCGATCGACCACTTCGTCTATCGCTCAGGGCTCAATGTCGGGATGCTGGCAGCCGCGCTCCGTGGCGTCGATGCCTTGGTCTTCACGGCGGGCGTCGGGGAAAACTCCGCCCAGATCCGTGCCCGCATCGCCGAAAACATCGCCTGGCTCGGCGTCGAACTCGACCCGGCCGCCAACGAGGCCGGCGCAACGCTGATTTCGACGCCTTCGAGCCGCGTTGCGCTCTACGTCATCCCGACCGACGAGGAACTGATGATCGCACGCCATACGCTTGCTCTGCTTAAATCGCGCGCAGCCTGACCATCGGAGACAATTGATGTCCATTCCTGTCGCAAAGGCCAGACTTCTCGATGGCCGCAAGGGCCTGATCGTCGGTATCGCCAATGACCGCTCGATCGCCTGGGGCTGCGCCCGTGCTTTCCGTGCCTTCGGGGCGGACGTCGCCGTCACCTATCTGAACGACAAGGCGAAGCCCCATGTCGAACCCCTGGCGCGTGAAATCGAGGCGCCGATCTTCCTGCCGCTCGACGTGGCTGTGCCGGGTCAGATGGAGGCGGTGTTCGAGGAGATCGAGAAGACCTGGGGCGAACTCGATTTCGTCGTCCATTCGATTGCCTTTTCGCCGAAGGATACGCTCGGCGGCCGCGTGGTCGACGTACCGCGCGATGGCTTCCTGAAGACCATGGATGTTTCCTGCTGGTCGTTCATCCGCATGGCGCATCTCGCCGAGCCGCTGATGAAGAATGGCGGTACGCTCTTTACCATGACCTATCACGGCTCACAGGTGGTGGTGGAGAACTACAACATCATGGGTGTCGCCAAGGCGGCGCTCGAAAGCGCCGTGCGCTACCTTGCCTCCGAACTCGGTCCGAAAGGGATCCGCGTGCACGCGATTTCGCCGGGCGCGCTGGCGACGCGCGCCGCTTCCGGCATTCCGGAATTCGACGCGCTGCTCGAAAAGACCAAGGTCAAATCGCCGAGCCGCGAGCTGATCGACATCGACGACGTCGGCGCAGCCACTGCTTTCCTTGCGCATGACGCCGCCCGTCTGATCACGGGCCAGGTGCTCTATGTCGATGGCGGCTACCACATCATCGACTAAGCTCGTCACGCAAAAGTGCGCAGCGTTTTTGCGGTTGCAACATGTGGCAAATCAACGGCGTAAGGCGCCGGGTCTCCGCACGGGTCAGATATTGCCCATGCAGAGATATTTCATCTCAAGATAGTCTTCGAGCCCGTGGCGTGAGCCTTCACGGCCGATGCCCGATTGCTTGATGCCGCCAAAGGGGGCGGCTTCCGAGGACATGCGGCCGGTGTTGATGCCGACCATGCCGTATTCCAGCGCTTCGGCCACATGCCAGACCCGCTTCAGGTTCTCGGCGTAGAAATAGGCGGCAAGACCGTAGATTGTATCGTTGGCTTCGGCGATGACCTGTTCGGCCGTCTCGAAGCGAATGATCGGGGCGATCGGGCCGAAGGTTTCCTCCTGAGCGACGCGCATGTTGGTCGAAATGCCGGTGAGAACAGTCGGTTCGAAGAAGGTGCCTGACGTGCCGATCCGGTGGCCGCCTGCGCGTACCTTGGCGCCCTTGGAAACGGCGTCGGCGACATGCGCCTCGATCTTCTCGATCGCGTGCCTGTCGATCATCGGGCCGAGTGTAACGCCGGGCGTAAAGCCGTCGCCGACGGTCAGCTCTGCGACGCGCCTGACGAACTTTTCGGCAAAGGCATCGTGTACGCCCGATTGCACATAGATACGGTTGGCCGAGACGCAGGTCTGGCCGGCATTGCGGAATTTCGCCTGGATGGCGCCGTCCACCGCCTCGTCGATGTCGGCGTCGTCGAAGACGATGAAGGGGGCGTTGCCGCCGAGCTCGAGGCTGACCTTCTTGATCTGGTCGGAGCATTGCCGCATCAACATCCGCCCGACCTCGGTCGAACCGGTGAAGCTGATCTTGCGAACCTTGGGATTGCTGCAGAGTTCGCGGCCGATCGCGGCACCTTCTGCGGCATAGAGCAGGTTGACGACGCCGGTGGGGAAGCCGGCCTTTTCGGCGAGCACGAACATCGCGCCGGCAACGAGCGGTGTCTGTTCGGCGGGCTTCAGGACGATCGTGCAGCCGGCGGCAAGGGCCGGCGAGATCTTGCGGGCGACCATCGAAGCCGGGAAGTTCCACGGCGTGATCGTACCAACGACGCCGACGGGCTGCTTGATCACAAGCATGCGCCGGTCGTTGGCCGGGGCCGGGAAGGTTTCGCCATAGATACGCTTGGCCTCTTCCGCATACCACTCGACATAGGCCGCAGCATGCAGCACTTCACCCTTCGATTCGCCGATCGGTTTTCCCATCTCAGCCGTCAGGATGGCTGCAAGATCGTCCGCATGCGCGACGATCAGGTCGTACCAGCGGCGAAGCACGGCACTCCGGTCCTTGGCGGGCTTTGCCGCCCAGAGAACCTGCGCCTTGGCAGCAGCTTCGATTGCGGCATGGGCCTCGTCGATGCCCATGTCCGGAAGCGTTGCCAGCTTTTCGCCGGTCGATGGGTTGAAGACGTCGAAGGTCGCGCCCGCCCAGTTCCTGCCGGCCTCCGGAACGGTATGAAGCGACGCGAACAGGTCGGCGTCACGCAAGTGCTTGGTCAAGGCGGGGGTCAAGGTCATGGCGGGCATCCTCCGGCGATGGCCTGCCGCGAGACGGCAGGCCCGCTTTTGCTTGTTCTTGCGGGTGCCGACTTATCCCGGCACCCGAGCATTGCGCGTCTGAAATTGGCGCGCAGCACCCACAGCGCCGCGCGTCTTTCAAGACGCGCTAAGGTCGCCGTAGCACTTTGAATTGCTGCATAATTTTACCCTCAAGTCGATCCCGAATTGAGGAATTATGCACCGGGCAACCGCGTTGGCGGCCGCCCGGTCGAGGATCACGCGCGCGCCGCGAGGATCGAGGCTTCGAGAATGTCGAGCGCTTCGGCGAAGACTTCGTCCTGGATGGTGATCGGCGCCAGGAAACGAATGACGTTGCCGTGCACGCCACAGGTCAAGAGGATCAGGCCCTTTTCCAGTGCGATCAGGCGCACCTTGTTGGCAAAATCGGCGCTCGGCAGGTTGGTCTTCACGTCGTTGAACTCGACGGCGTTCATGAAGCCGGGGCCACGGATGTCGACGATTTCGGGTGCCTGCTCGCGGATTGCGGCAAGGCGCTGCTTGAGGCGGCCGCCAAGCTGTTCGGCGCGTTCGCAGAGTTTCTCTTCTGCGATGACATCAAGCACGGCATGGGCTGCAGCGATGCCCAGCGGATTGCCGCCATAGGTGCCGCCAAGGCCGCCCGGAGCCGGTGCGTCCATGACTTCGGCACGGCCGGTGACGGCGGCCAGCGGGAAGCCGCCGGCAAGGCTTTTCGCCATGGTGATGAGGTCGGGCGCGACATCATGGTGGTCCATTGCAAACATCTTGCCGGTACGGGCAAAGCCGGTCTGGACCTCGTCGGCGATGAGCAGAATGCCGTGCTGGTCGCAGATTTCGCGCAGCGCCTTCATGAAGGCGGCGGGCGCCGGGTAGAAACCACCTTCGCCCTGCACCGGCTCAAGGATGATCGCAGCGACGCGGCCCGGATCGACGTCGGCAGCAAAGAGCTTCTTCAATGCGGCGAGCGACTGTTCGGTGGTGATGCCGTGCAGTTCGATCGGGAAGGGGGCGTGGAAGACATCGCCCGGCATCGCACCGAAGCCGACCTTATAGGGAACGACCTTGCCGGTCAGCGCCATGCCCATGAAGGTGCGGCCGTGGAAGCCGCCCGAGAAGGCGATCACGGCCTGGCGGCCGGTCGAAGCACGGGCGATCTTGACGGCGTTTTCGACAGCCTCGGCGCCTGTTGTCACGAAGATCGTCTTCTTGGCGAAGTCGCCGGGCGTCAGCGCATTGAGGCGCTCGGCGAGATGCACGTAGGTTTCGTAAGGAACGACCTGATGGCAGGTGTGGGTGAAGCGATCGATCTGCGCCTTGACCGCTTCGATGACCTTCGGGTGGCGATGGCCGGTGTTGACGACGGCGATACCGGAGGCGAAATCGATGTAGCGATTGCCTTCCTTGTCCCAGATTTCCGAATTTTCCGCGCGATCGGCGTAGATCTGGGTGGTCATGCCGACGCCGCGCGAGATGGCGGCGTTCTTGCGGTCGGTGAGGCTGGTCATGGCGCGTTCCTGTCGTCTGGAGTTAATATATTGCATTTTTTCTGCAAGTTTATTGTGGAAGTGGTACACCTTTCACAGTCGATTGCAAATCAAATTTGGTGATCGAGACACCACGGTTGCTGATGCGCCGTTCTTGTCAGATCTCGATCGCGGCGGCTAAGGTTGCGGACACGCCGGAATTGCAAGGATTCGGGCAGCGCCGCTTGAGCGGTAAAGGGAAATTGGAATGGGCGCAGTGCGCTACAAGGTCGCCGAAGCGGCACGATTGGCGGGTGTTTCCGCCTCGACGCTGAGACTATGGGAGACGCAGGGTCTCGTTGTGCCCGAGCGCTCGCCGACGGGACATCGGCAGTATACCGAGAACGATCTTGCCCGGTTGAAGCGCATCTCCTGGTTCCGGGCCGAGCGCGGTCTCAATCCGGCTGCGATCCGTGAGGCGCTGGACGCCGAAGGGGCTGCGGACGACCAGCCGTCGGCGGCAGCAAGCGACGGTCCTGAAAACCAGGTCGGGCGCAAGCTGCGCAGCCTCAGGCACGCCGCCGGCAAGACGCTGGAGCAGGTCGCCGGTGAGATCGGCATCGCCGCCTCGGTGCTCTCGACGCTGGAGCGCACGTCGCAGGGCGTCTCGGTCGCGGTGCTGCACAACATCGCTGAATTCTTCGGCACCACCGTTTCCAGCCTTGCCGGTGAAGAGGAGGCGGATGGGCGCGCCGTCGTTCGGGCCGGAGAATGGCGGACATGGCCGCGCACGACCCCCGGCGTCACGGTGCAGCTTTTGGCCGATGGCCGCAACCAGATGGATTGCCACCGCTTCGTGCTGGAGCCGGGCGCGTCCAGCGAAGGCGCCTATGGGCACGAGGGCGAGGAGTTTGTCTATGTCCTCTCCGGCCGTGTCGAGTTCATTCTCGACAGCGACCAGTTCTACGACCTCGGCGTCGGCGACTCGCTTTATTTCGAAAGCAAGCGGCGGCACGCCTGGGCGAACCGTCACGACGGCGAGACCGTGCTTCTCTGGGTCAACACGCCGCCGACGTTCTAATCGTCGGACGGTCACGCGGCATTTCCCAACTGAAACGAAATCGGCGCACGGTTTGAATAGAACCGCGCGCCGATTGGTGTTGTGAGCTTAGACAAGCCGTCTGCTCCCCGATCCGGTGATCCGGCGCGGGGTTAGTCGGATCAGCCAGCCGCGTAGCGCTTTGCCATTTCCGGCAGGCGCAGCGTGCGGATCTTCGAGGCCTTGCCGGCGGTGCGGAAGGCTTCGAAGCGCTCGCGGCAGACTTCGGTCATCAGCGCGGTTGCCGGCTTCAGGTAGGTGCGCGGGTCGAAGTTCTCCGGGTTCTCGGCGAAGTTCTTGCGGATCGTGCCGGTCATGGCGAGGCGCAGGTCGGTGTCGATGTTGACCTTGCGAACGCCAAGCGGGATCGCCTTCTGGATTTCCGAGACAGGAACCCCCCAGGTCGGCTTCATCTTGCCGCCATAGGTGTTGAAGAGATCCTGGAGATCCTTCGGCACCGACGACGAGCCGTGCATGACGAGGTGGGTGTTCGGCAGCTTCTTGTTGATCTTGGCGATCGTTTCGATCGACAGGATGTCGCCATCGGGCTCGCGGGTGAACTTGTAGGCGCCGTGGCTGGTGCCGATCGCGACGGCCAGCGCGTCAACGCCGGTCCTGGTGACGAAATCCAGCGCCTGGTCCGGGTCGGTCAACAGTTCTTCGCGCGACAGCTTGCCTTCGAAGCCGTGGCCGTCTTCCTTGTCGCCGGCGCCGGTTTCAAGGTTGCCGAGGCAGCCGAGTTCGCCTTCGACCGAAACGCCGGCCGCATGCGCGATCTTCACGACTTCCGCGGTGACGGCGACATTGTATTCATAGCTGGCAACGGTCTTGCCGTCCTTCTCCAGCGAGCCGTCCATCATGACGGAGGTGAATCCGTTGGTGATGGCCGAGATGCAGGTCGACGGCTGGTCGCCGTGGTCGAGATGCAAACAGACCGGGATATGCGGATATTCTTCCGCGGCACCCAGGATGAGGTGGCGCAGGAACGCGTCACCGGCGTAGGAGCGGGCGCCACGGCTTGCCTGGAGGATGACCGGGCTGTCGGTCGCATCGGCGGCGCGCATGACGGCCTGAATGTATTCCAGATTGTTCACATTGAACGCCGGCAGCGCGTAGTCGTTCTCCGCCGCATGGTCGAGCAGTTGCCGCAATGTGATCAATGCCATTCGCTATCTCCCTTTGGATACTCGGTGCAACCTATGCGGCGCACCACAAAAACAATCCGGCCGATGAACCGCACGAAATGCATCGATGGCAAAGTCGATGGCCGGCTTTTTCGTGCGGCGTGACGGCGCGCGCGAATTGGTCGCGCCCACCGAAGTCAGGCGCACAATAGTTCATCGAAGTGGTTTGACAACCGGGCAAAAGGCAGGTTGCCAGAGGTCGAAACTCGCTTCAATCGATTTTACTGTGGACTGGATGCAACACCTTCAGTGTGAAGTGTTTTCACTTTCTGGTGGTGGCTGAGAGGAGGCGGAGTCGAGGGGCCTGAATGCAACCCTTGGGCGCTGGTTTCGTCTTCTGCACTATAGTGGTAGATGCCCTGTCGGAAACAGTCTGTCGACAGGAGCTGAACGGCTCGCAAGAAGATTGCGGCAATGCCCCTCTTTCTTTGCGCAGATTACGTAAACTGCCGCTAAAATTCACAAACTTTGCATCGGGGATGATTCGAAGCGCGATCCGGCCGAGGAAAAGCGCGGACCTAAAACGTTGCAGTAGATTTCGCAGAAATGCCCTGTTCACGTCATATGTCCGTCGCAAAGGCGATGAAAAGAATCGCAAACAAAATACAACCTATGGGATAGGTCGATTCCCTGCCTATAGATAAAGATGCAGACGGTCGCAGAATCCGCCTTGCGTTCGCGAACGATTTGCACTTCTCTCCTGCGATCACAAACCCAAAAAAGGGGAAGGAGAGAAACAAAATGGCTTCACTGAAACTCAACCTGCGTGCTGCCGCGCTGATCGGCTCGCTGCTTATCGGAGCAAGCCCGGCGCTCGCCGAAGCTGTCCTGCATCGTGGCAACGCGGGTGAGCCGCAGACGCTGGACCAGCACCACACCTCGATCAATATCGAAGCGTTCATCCTCAAGGACCTCTACGAGGGCCTGACGATCTATGACGCCTCTGCCAAGATCGTCCCCGGTGTTGCTGAGACGTGGGAGCTTTCGGACGATGGCACGGTCTACACCTTCAAGCTGCGTGCCGACGCCAAGTGGTCCGACGGTTCGCCGGTGACGGCCGAAGACTTTGTCTTCTCCTTCCGTCGCGTTGAAGATCCGAAGACTGCTGCCGGTTACGCCAACATTCTCTTCCCGATCAAGAACGCTGAAAAGGTCAACAAGGGCGAACTGCCGACCGACCAGCTCGGTGTAAAGGCGATCGACGAAAAGACGGTCGAAATCACGCTTGAGCGTCCGACTCCGTTCTTCCTCGAACTGCTCGCGCACCAGACCGCACTTCCGGTCAGCAAGGCGAGCGTCGAAAAGAACGGCGCAGACTTCGTCAAGCCGGGCGTCATGGTTTCGAACGGCGCGTTCACGCTGCAGGCCCATGTTCCGAACGACAGCCTGACCGTCGTCAAGAACGCCAACTATTGGGATGCCGCCAACGTCAAGCTCGACAAGGTCATCTTCTATCCGATCGACGACCAGGCTGCCTCGGTTCGCCGCTTCGAAGCCAAGGAAATGGACCTCGTCTATAACTTCTCGGCTGACCAGATCGACCGTCTGCGCACGTCCTACGGCGAGCAGGTCCACGTCTCCCCGTCGCTCGCGACCTACTACTATGCCTTCGACACCCGCCAGGAGCCCTATAGCGACGTTCGCGTCCGCCAGGCCCTTTCCATGGCTGTAGACCGCGACTTCCTTGCAAAGGAAATCTACGCTGGCTCGCAGCTGCCGGCCTACTCGATGGTTCCCCCGGGCATTGAAAGCTACGGCGAGCCGTCCAAGGCCGAGTTCAGCACGATGTCGCAGCTCGACCGCGAAGACAAGGCCATCGCTCTGATGAAGGAAGCCGGTTACGGCGAAGGTGGCAAGCCGCTCGACATCGAGCTGCGCTACAACACCAACCCGAACCACGAGCGCGTCGCGACTGCCGTCGCCGACATGTGGAAGAACACCTTCGGCGCCAAGGTGTCGCTGGTGAACCTCGACGTGTCCTCGCACTACGCCTACCTGCAGGAAGGCGGCAAGTTCAACGTTGCCCGCGCCGGCTGGCAGGCTGACTACGCGGACGCCGAGAACTTCCTGGCGCTCAGCGTCGGCTCCAACAAGACCTTCAACTACGGCCACTTCGAAAACGCTGAATTCGACGGCCTGATGAAGAAGTCCTACGACGAGCAGGACCCGGCAGCCCGCTCCAAGCTGATGCATGACGCCGAAGCGCTGCTGATGAAGGAACAGCCGATCGCTCCGCTTCTGACCCAGGCCGACCTGTGGCTGGTTGCCAGCCGCGTCAAGGGCTGGGCGGACAATGCTCCGAACGAGCACCTCAGCAAGTTCCTGAGCATCGCCGAATAACGAACAGGGACGACGCGCGGTCGGAAGGCCGCGCGTCGCCTCCGGAGTACGTCCATGATTTCCTTCATCCTTCGCCGATTGGCGAGTGCGGTGCCGACCTTGTTTATCGTCGTCACCATTTCGTTTTTCTTGATGCGGTTCGCCCCTGGTGGTCCCTTCAATCTCGAGCGTCCTCTTCCGCCACAAACGATGGCGAACCTGATGAAGACGTACCAGCTCGACCAGCCTCTTTGGCGCCAATACACGCACTATCTCAGCAATGCGGTGACCGGCGACTTCGGGCCGAGCTATGTCTACAAGGACAACAACGTCGCTGAACTGATCGGCAAGGGTCTGCCCTATTCGATGGAGCTCGGCTTCTACGCGTTGCTGATCGCGCTGATCGGCGGCGTTACCGCCGGAACGATCGCCGCGCTGCGGCAAAACAGCGTGCTCGATTTCACCATCATGTCGTTTTCGACGATAGGGGTCACCGTGCCCAATTTCGTCGTCGGTCCGGTGTTGACGCTGGTCTTTGCAATCGTGCTCGCATGGTTGCCGGCCGGTGGCTGGGGTGATGGATCGTTGCGCTTCCTGATCCTGCCGATGATCGCGCTGGCGCTGCCGCAGCTTGCAGTTTTCGCGCGTTTGACGCGTGGCTCGATGATCGAGGCGCTGCATACCGACCATATCCGAACGGCCAAGGCCTATGGCCTGCCATCTCGAACGGTTGTCGTCACCCATGCCATGCGTGGTGCGATGTTGCCGGTCGTCTCCTATCTGGCGCCCTGCGCCGCGGCCCTTCTGACGGGCTCGGCCGTCGTCGAGACGATCTTCACCATTCCGGGCGTCGGCCGCTACTTCGTCCTCGGCGCTATCAACCGCGACTACACGCTGGTGATGGGCACGGTTATTCTCGTCGCCATCTTCGTCATCGTCTTCAATCTCCTGGTCGACATTCTCTACGGCCTGCTCGATCCGAGGGTCCGCCATGACTGATATCGCCCAGACCCCGGCGTCGACGCCGGAAACGAAGGGGCGCAGCCTCTTCCAGCTCGCCGCCATGCGCTTCAAGCGCAACCGCGCCGCCATGGCCGGCTGCTTCATGCTCGCGCTGATCGCACTGTTTTCGTTCCTCGGTCCGTTCTTCGTTCCGCACACCTACGATCAGGTGTTTCCCTCCTATGTCTCGATCAGCCCGAGCCTCGAGCCGCGTCCGGATACGTCGACGCTTCAGGACGTGATGGAAGGGGTGGCAACGCGCGCGCGCGTCACGCTGAAGGAGTTCAATCTCGAGGGTGAAACCTTCACCGCGACGATTACCTCGGAACAGCCGATCGATTCCCGTGCCACGCGCTACTTCGACCGCGCCAATGAATTCCGCGATACCCAGGTGGTGGCATCGGAAAACGACGGCAAGACGCTGAAGGTGACCGGTCAGGTCGACCGGGAATATTTCCCCTTCGGCACGGATTCCAACGGCCGCGACCTGCTCGTTCGCGTCATGCTCGGCGGCCAGATCTCGATCGCCGTCGGCCTGCTCGCGAGCCTCGTGTCGCTCGGCATCGGCGTCGTCTACGGCGCGACATCGGGCTATATCGGCGGGCGCGTCGACAACGTCATGATGCGCCTGGTGGAGATCATGTATTCTCTGCCCTTCGTCTTTCTCGTCGTCGTGCTCGTCGTGTTCTTCGGCCGCTCGTTCATCCTGATCTTCCTGGTGATCGGGGCGGTGGAATGGCTCGACATGGCCCGTATCGTGCGCGGCCAGACATTGGCGTTGAAACGTCGAGAATTCGTCGGCGCCGCGCAGGCACTCGGCCTGACGGACTGGCAGATCATCCGCCGGCACATCATCCCCAACACGATCGGCCCGGTCATCGTTTTCGTGACCGTCGTCGTGCCTAAGGTGATCCTGCTCGAGAGCTTCCTCTCCTTCCTCGGGCTCGGCGTTCAGGCGCCGCTGACGAGCTGGGGTGCGCTGATCTCGGAAGGCGCAAACAACATCCAGTCGGCGCCGTGGCTTCTGATCTTCCCGGCCATCTTCTTCGTCCTGACGCTGTTCTCGCTGAACTTCGTCGGCGACGGCCTGCGCGACGCGCTCGACCCGAAGGATCGCTGACATGTCAGATACCAAGGAAACCATCCTGGCCGTTCGCGGTCTCAAGGTGAACTTCTCGACGCCCGATGGCACCGTCGAGGCGGTCAAGGGCATCGACCTCGATGTGCGCACCGGCGAAACGCTTGCCGTCGTCGGCGAGTCCGGCTCCGGCAAGAGCCAGACGATGATGGGCATCATGGGACTGCTCGCCAAGAACGGCACCGTGACCGGCTCGGCCCGCTACCGCGGGCAGGAACTCGTCGGCCTGCCGCCGAAGGCGCTCAACCAGGTGCGCGGCGCGAAGGTCACCATGATCTTCCAGGAGCCGATGACCTCGCTCGACCCGCTCTACCCGATCGGTCGCCAGATCGCCGAGCCGATCGTCCATCACCGGGGCGGCTCGTTCAAACAGGCGCGGGCGCGCGTGCTCGAGCTGCTGGAACTCGTCGGCATTCCCGAGCCGGGACGCCGTATCGACAGCTACCCGCACGAGCTTTCGGGCGGCCAGCGCCAGCGCGTGATGATCGCCATGGCGCTTGCCAACGAGCCGGATCTGCTGATTGCCGACGAACCGACGACGGCGCTCGACGTGACGATCCAGGCGCAGATCCTCGATCTCCTGAAGTCGCTGCAGCAGCGCTTCGGCATGGCGATCGTGCTGATCACCCACGACCTCGGCATCGTCAAGCACTTTGCGGACCGTGTGGCCGTGATGCGCCGTGGCGAAGTGGTCGAACAGGGCACGACGGCCGACATCTTCGAGCGGCCGCAGGCCGACTATACGAAGATGCTGCTTGCTGCCGAGCCGAGCGGCCGCAAGGCATCTCCGCCCGACAGCGCGCCGATCATCCTGGAAGGCCGCGACGTCTGCGTCGACTACCAGATCGGCGGCGGTCTCTTTAAGGGTGGCAAGTCGGTCTTCCGCGCCGTCGACAGCGTCAATCTGCGCCTGAAAGAAGGGCAGACAATCGGCGTCGTCGGCGAGTCCGGTTCCGGCAAGTCGACGCTCGGCCGGGCGCTCCTGAGGCTCCTGCCGAGCAGCGGTCACTACCGCTTCGGCACGACGGATATTTCCGGCTTCGACCGTGGCCAGATGCGGCCGCTGCGCCGCACGCTGCAGCTCGTCTTCCAGGATCCCTACGGCTCGCTTTCGCCACGGCGCACCGTCGGCGAAATCATCACCGAGGGGCTACACGTGCACGAGCCCGAGCTCACCCGTGCCGACCGTGACCGCCGGGCGTCGGAAGCGTTGAAGGAAGTGGGACTCGATCCCGCCTCGCGCAACCGCTACCCGCACGAGTTCTCGGGCGGCCAGCGCCAGCGCATCGCCATTGCCCGCGCCATGATCCTGAAGCCCAAGGTCGTCATCCTCGACGAGCCGACGTCGGCGCTCGACCGTTCGGTCCAGGGGCAAGTGATCGAGCTGTTGCGCGACCTGCAGCGTTCGCACGGGCTGTCCTACATCTTCATCAGCCACGACCTTTCGGTGGTGAAGGCGATGTCGGACTACGTGATCGTCATGAAGAACGGCAAGATCGTCGAAGAAGGCGAGACCGACGCGATCTTCGAGGCGCCGAAGCAGCCCTATACCAAGACGCTGATTGGCGCTGCCTTCAACGTCTGAGCCGGTCGCCGTGACCATTGCCGGGGACGCGAGCGATCGCGTCCCCTTTTTTGTTGCCTGCGTTTGCGCACTGCGCCCTTGCCTTTGCGACTTGCCGTATGCGCCATGATCGGAGGTCGCTTCCAGGGCGTTCACATTGCCGGGTGGTCGCCGTTATAGAACAGATCAGCGTTAGGGAGAAACCGGCCGATGCTCCACCATATCGAGATCTATGTGTCGAACCTCGATGCCTCCCATGCGTTCTGGACAGCGCTTCTGGCGCAGGTCGGGTACGAGGAAAGCGGTCGTTGGAATGACGGCTTCTCGCTCGCCCATGGCAACGATGCCTACCTGACTTTCGTTCAGGTCGCCGAGAAGCATGCCCTTCGCGACTATCACCGCTGCGGGGTCGGCCTCAATCATCTGGCATTTCGCGTGAAGGATCGGGAAACGGTCGACAGGCTGCGGGAATATTGCCAGGAAAACGGCATCTCCTGCCTTTATGACGAGCGCTACCCATTCGCAAACGGTGGGAGCGACTATTACGCCCTGTTCATCGAAGACCCGGATCGCATCAAGGTGGAATTCGTCGCGACTGCCGACGCAGAATAGCGCGGCGGTTTCGGTGCGCGGGCGTTACCGCTCGCCGCATCGGGCCGATGCACCGATCCGACCGGCGAGGCGCCGGTCAAGGGCGTAGCGTTAGGCGCTCGACCGGGTCAATGCTCGCCGTCCGCAGAGAAGTCGGCGGCGACCAGTTTCTTGTCGAGCCCGAACTTCTGCATCTTCTCGTAGAGGGTCTTGCGCGAGATGCCGAGGGTCTCGTAGACCGGCTTCAGCGCGCCGCCATGGGCGGCGATGGCGCTGGCGATGAGACCCTTTTCATAGGCTGCCACCTTGTCGGCAAGACGGTTGCCGTTCTCCGATCGTGCGCTGTCGTCGGGGGCCGCATCGAGCCCGAGCACCAGCCGCTCGGCCGCATTGCGAAGCTCGCGCACATTGCCCGGCCAGTCGCGCTCGGCGATTTCGGCCAGCATCGACTGGGAAATTTCCACCTCATCCCGGCCGTAACGTGCAGCCGACTCCCTGACCAATTGCAGAAAGAGCAGCGGAATGTCGGCGCGTCGTTGCGCAAGCGAGGGCACGCGGAGCGTTGCGACGTTGAGGCGATAGAGGAGGTCCGCCCGGAAGCGTCCGGCTGCCACTTCCTTCTCAAGATCGACCTTGCTGGTGGCGATGAAGCGCACGTCGAGCGGCACCTGCTCGTTCGACCCGAGCCGGGTGATGACGCGTTCCTGCAGCACGCGCAGAAACTTTGCCTGCAGATCGAAGGGCATCGAGCCGATCTCGTCGAGCAGGATCGTGCCGCCGCGACCATGTTCGAACTTGCCGTAGCGCGGACGGATGGCGCCCGGGAAGGCGCCGGGCTCATGGCCGAAGAGTTCGCTTTCGATCAGGTTTTCCGGCAATGCGGCGCAGTTGATGGCGATGAACGGGCTGTTGGCGCGGGTGCTGAGGTCATGCAGCGTCCGGGCCAGCACCTCCTTGCCGACGCCGGTGTCGCCGATAATCAAGGTATCGGCATCGGCCGCGCCCAGTGCGCGGATACGGTAGCGCAGGTCGACCATGACCTGGCTTCGCCCGGGCAGTCGTTGCTCGATGTCGTCGCGCTTGCCGGCCACCGCCTTCAGCCGCCGGTTCTCGAGAACGAGCGCGCGCCAGTCCAGCGCCCGGCGGATCGTGCCGGCGAGCATCTGCGCTGCAAAGGGCTTCTCGACAAAATCATAGGCGCCTTCGCGCATGGCGCGAACGGCAAGCTGCACATCGCCATGGCCAGTGATGAGAATGACCGGCACTTCCGCATCGATCTCGCGGATGCGCTGCAGGAGCGTCATGCCGTCCATGCCCGGCATTCGGATATCGCTGATGACGACGCCCGGAAAGCTGTAGCTGATGAATTCGAGCGCGTGTTCGGCGGCCGAAAAGGCGTCGACGCGGAAACCGGCGAGTTCCAGCGCCTGGGCGCTCGAATGGCGCACATCCTCTTCGTCGTCGACGAGCAGGATCCGGCTCTCGATCATTCGGCGGCCTCCCGGGCATTGCTGTTTTCGGCAGCGAGTTCGATGCGGAACTCGGCGCCGCCGCCCGCAGGGTTGGTGGCGATAAGGCTTCCGCCGAAATCCTTGATAATGTTATAGGAAATCGAAAGGCCAAGGCCCAGCCCCTTGCCGACGCCCTTTGTGGAAAAGAACGGATCGAAGATGCGCTCGGCAATCGCCGGGGCAATCCCCGGTCCCGGGTCGCTGACGGTCAGCACGACTTTGCCATCTTCCTGTCGCGCCCGCAGGCGGATGGTGCGGTCATCGAGCCCTTCGACGGCATCGGCGGCATTGGAAATGATGTTGACGAGCACCTGCTGCAGGCGCACCGAGCCGGCGCGAACGACGAGCGGTTCGTCGCCGAGATCGATATCGATGCTTGCCGCCGCCGCCTTCAGCCGAACCGAGACGATCTCCATCGTATCGCGCACCACGTCCTCGACAAGAACGGGCCCGAGTTTCTCGTTCGGCTTGCGGGCGAAGTTGCGCAGGTGCTTGCTGATCGCCGCCATGCGGTCGACGAGCCCGGAGATGCGGCGGATATTATCGGTCGCCTCGTCAGACCGGCCTCGTTCGATCAGCAGCGCGGCGCTGTCGGCATAGGTCTTGGCGGCGGCAAGCGGCTGGTTGAATTCGTGTGAAAGGGCGGCCGACATCTGCCCGAGCCCTGCCAGTTTTCCGGCCTGGATCAGGTCGGCCTGCGTGCGGCGCAGCTGCTTCTCCGTCAGCCGCCGTTCGGCGATCTCTTCCTCGATCTGGGCGTTGACGCGGGCGAGGTCGGCGGTGCGTTCGTCGACGCGGCGCTCCAGCTCGGCCTGCGCTTCCGCCTGCATCGACAGGCGCTCGTTGAGCCGTGCCCGTCGCTGAAAAATGATGGCGACGCCGAGGCCGGCAAGGCAAAGCAGAAGCAGGGCGGCGATGACAGTCGTCAGCGCCTGTGTTCGCACCGACGCCGTATCGACCAGCACGTTTACGGTCCAGTCGGCGTCGGGCATCCGCTGCGAAAGCATCAGGTATTCGCGGCTCGAGTTTCCGGCCGATACGGTGAGGAAGTGACGATCGGAGGAGACGCGCTCCACGACGGGAAGGGCGTGCACGGTGGCGTCGGCGTAGCGCCTGGAGGCCTCGGTTCGTGCCAGCCGGTCCGATGTCAGCGGCAGGACCGACGCGTAGCGCCACTCCGGATCGCCGGACATGAAGATGATGCCTTCCGGGTCGGAGACGAAAATCTTGTACTCGCCGCCCTGCCAGGAAGCCTCGATGCGCTCGACATCGACCTTGAACACCATGACGCCGCGGATCTCGTTTCCGACCCGGATCGGGGAGCCGAAAAAGTAGCCGCGCTTCAGCGATGTGGTCCCGAGCGCATAGAACCGCGATTGCTGCCCGCGAAGCGCTTCCTGGAAATACGGCCTGTAGCTGAAATTCTGCCCGACGAAGCTCGTCGGCCCGTCATAGTTGCTGGCGGCGATGGTGTTGCCATCCGGCGTGATCACGTAGATGTCCGAGGACTGCAGCAGGCCGTTGATGTCCTTGAGGTAGCTGTCGACGGCCTCCCTTAGCCGCCGGTCGCGTGGGCGGGTGACGAGTTCGCGGACGTCGTCATGATCTGCAATCAGCGCCGGCAGCGCCTGGTATCGGTTGAGGTGGCCGTCGAGCGCGGTGACGGCGAGGCGCAGCGCCGTCGTCGCCTGGGCGCTTGCCTCGCGCAAATAGCTGTCGGTCGTGACCGCATAGCCTTTCCATGCCAGCATCGCTGCAAGCAGCGGCAACAGCAGGAACGCCAGGACCAAGCGATGTTTCACAGATATACGCGCCCCTCCTCGCGTTGCCGCGGCATATGCCGACGATCGATCTTAAGCATCGTGGCGAGGGCTCACAAGTCGCCTCCGGAATTCGTGTCTGTTGACGAGTTCCGGGCGTCGTCAATGTCGTGTTGACAATGCGTTTGGTTGCGGCCGTCTTTCGCTGAGGAGCGGATAGGCGCATCTAAGACCCAACGGAGCGCCCGATGGCGCCGGAGAGAAAGGATCACGGCAATGCTCAATCAGATCAAGGGTCTGCATCACGTCACCTCGATGGCCGACGATGCGCGCGAGAACAACCTGTTCTTCACCAGGTCGCTCGGCCTGCGTCGGGTCAAGAAGACGGTCAACTTCGACTCGCCCGATGTCTATCACCTTTATTACGGCGACGAAGCCGGCACGCCTGGCACGGTCATGACCTATTTCCCATTCCCGCAGATGCCGCGCGGCCGCGCCGGTACCGGCGAAGTCGGAACCACCGTCTTCTCTGTACCTGAAGGCTCGCTCGGGTTCTGGAAGGAGCGGCTGGCGACGCTGGGGGTCACCGGTCTCAAGGATGAGGAAACCTTTGGTGAAAAGCGCCTGAATTTTGCCGGTCCTGATGGCGACGGCTTCGCACTCGTCGAGGTCAAGGACGACGGGCGGGCGCCCTGGACGGAAGGCGGCATTTCGGCGGACCATGCAATCCGCGGGTTCCATTCGGCAGCACTGCGCCTGCGTGACGAAGGTGCGACGGCGGAACTTCTGAAGTTCATGGGCTACGAAGAACTCGATCGCAAGGATGGTGTCACCCGTCTGATCGTGCCCGGCGGCAACGATGCCCGCGTCATCGACCTCGAAACAATGCCGAATATCGGCCGCGCCTCGCAAGGGGCAGGCTCGGTGCACCACATCGCCTTTGCTGTCGAGAACCGCGAAAAGCAGCTCGAGGTGCGCAAGGCGCTGATGGACACAGGCTATCAGGTGACGCCGGTCATCGACCGCGATTACTTCTGGGCGATCTATTTCCGCACGCCGGGCGGCGTGCTGTTCGAGATCGCGACCAACGAGCCGGGCTTCGACCGGGACGAGGACCGCGCCCATCTCGGCGAGGCGCTGAAGCTGCCGCAGCAGCACAAGCACCTGCGCCCGATCCTCGAAAGTCGCCTGCAGAAGATCGACTAGGACACCGAGACAGCGAAGGCTCGCCGCTACGGCGAGCCTTCGCTACCCGACCTTGCACAGATCGGTTCACAGTTTCGTCGAAACCGTGAAGCCAACGCTTTGAAATCAGGCAGGTACGCACGAGGCTTTGACCCGCCGGAAGCTTGCCCCAGGAGACAAAAATGGTAGATCATGGCTATGTTCACAAGCTGAAGGCCGGAAAGCCCGGCCAGCCGATATTCTTCGTGTTCCACGGGACCGGCGGTGACGAGAACCAGTTCTTCACCTTCGCATCCGAGCTTCTGCCCGACGCGACGATCGTTTCGCCGCGCGGCGACGTTTCGGAATATGGCGCCGCTCGTTTCTTCAAGCGCACCGGCGAGGGTGTCTACGATATGGCCGACCTTGCCCGCGCCACCGAGAAGATGACGGGCCTCGTCAAGGCGCTGGCTGCGGAGCATCAGGCTTCACAGGTGATAGGCCTTGGTTATTCCAATGGCGCGAACATCCTTGCCAACGTGCTGATCGAAGGCGGTGTTTTCGACAAGGCGGTGCTGATGCATCCCTTGATCCCGTTCCGCCCGAAGGACAATGCGGCGCTGAAGGGGCGTCGCGTCCTGATTACCGCCGGCGAGCGTGACCCGATCTGCCCGGCGCCGCTGACCCAGGCACTCGCGGACTACTTCCAGGGACAGGGTGCCGCAACCGAGACCGAGTGGCATTCGGGCGGGCACGACATCCGCCAGAATGAGATTGCGGCGATCGCGCGCTTCCTGAAGGACTGATCACTCCAGCCGGCGACGGAAAAGCCAGGAGGCGGCCGAGAGGGTGACGATGGCGATCAGAAACAGCGGGATCGTCTGTCGCGCCACCTCGACCGCCGGAATGTCCTTGAGGAACACGCCCTTCACGATCACGAGGAAGTAGCGCAGCGGATTGACATAGGTGATCGGCTGCAGCCAGGACGGCATGTTCTCGATCGGCGTGGCAAACCCCGAAAGCAGCATCGCCGGCACCATGAACAAGAAGGCGCCGAGGATCGCCTGCTGCTGCGTCATCGACAGGGCCGAAATGAACAGGCCAAGACCGACGACGGAGGCGAGGTAAAACACCGCGCTGCCATAGAGCAACAGCAGCGAGCCGCGCAGCGGCACCCCGAAGATGAAGACGGCCGCCAGAATATAGATGGTGATGTGGAAGAGCCCGATCATCATCGGCGGGATCAGCTTGCCGATCAGGATCTCATGGGTTCGAAGCGGCGACACCATGAGTTGGTCGAAGGTCCCCAACTCGCGTTCGCGCGCGATCGACAGCGCGGTCACGATCAGGCCGATCAACAGCGCGATGCTGGCGACCAGGTTCGGAACCATGAACCACTGATAGGTAAGGTTCGGATTGAACCAGTTGCGGGCAACGACGGTGACCGCCCCCGATGCCATGCGCTTGCCGGCGGGTGTCTCGGCGGCAAGCGCGCCGACGATGCGGCCGAGATAGCCGGAGACGATCTGCGACGCATTGGAGCGGCGGCCGTCGAGGATGACCTGCACCTCCGCCGGCCGGCCGGCCTCGATATCGCGCGAGAAGGTGGGCCCGATTTCGATCGCCGCAATGACCTTCTGGGTGTCGATCGCCAGGCGCACCTCCTGCGGACTGTCGGTGAAGCGGATGCTTCGGAAGGTCGGCGAGCCGTCGATCCCCTCGATCAGATCCTGGCTCCAGTGGCCGTTGTCGCGGTTCAGCACCAGCACGTCGACATTGGTGACCTCGAGCGTCGCGGCGTAGGAAAACACCAGAAGCTGCAGGATCGGCGGCACGATCAGCACGGTGCGCCCCTTGGGGTCGCGCAGCACCGCCAGCAATTCCTTGACGATCAGGGCTTTCAGTCTGGTCCACCACATCTCAGCCGATCCTCTTGCGGGTGCTGCGAGCAGCGAGCGCAAAGAACACGCTGCCGATCAGGAGCAT
Source organism: Ensifer sp. ZNC0028 (assembly GCF_000799055.1). Classification (NCBI taxonomy): domain Bacteria; kingdom Pseudomonadati; phylum Pseudomonadota; class Alphaproteobacteria; order Hyphomicrobiales; family Rhizobiaceae; genus Ensifer; species Ensifer sp. ZNC0028. The sequence goes on along the minus strand of NZ_JTLA01000030.1, from coordinate 38,756 downwards.
GGCGGCAATGGACTTGCCGAACATCGGCCAGATATCACCGGCCAGAAACACCGTCTGCAGGCTCGGGATCAGATAGCGCGCCGGCACGATGAAGGTGATCCACTGGATGACCGTCGGCATCGAATTGATCTCGAAGAGAAAACCCGAGAGCAGGAAGGCCGGAAGAAACGCCGAAATCAACGCGAGCTGCGAGGCGAGGAACTGGTTCTTCGTCGCCGCGGAAATCAGCAGGCCCTGACCGAGCGCCGGCATCAGAAACGTCGCCGACAGTGCATAGAGCGCTGCGACAGAGCCGCGAAAGGGGACACCGAAGAGGAAGACGGCAAGCAGTACGCAGAGCGTCATCGAGGTGAGCCCGAGAATAAAATAGGGGAGCAGCTTGCCGGCAAGGAGCTCGGCTGCCGAAACCGGCGTTGCCATCATCGCCTCCATCGTTCCGCGCTCCCATTCGCGCGCAACGACGAGGGAGGTGAGCAGCGTCCCGACCAGCGTCATGACGATGGCGATCGAGCCCGGCACCAGGAAGTTCCGGCTGGTGAGCTCCGGATTGAACCAGAAGCGCTGCTCGGCGGAAATCGCCGGCGGCCGGCCGGCGCCATCGCTCAGCCGCTGGCGCTCCCAGTTGGCAACTGTCGCCTGCGCATAGTTCTGGACGAAGTTCGCGGTGTTGGGATCGGAGCCATCGACGAGCACTTGCACATTCGGGTGCCGGCCGGCGGCGTAGTGCGCCATGAACCCTGCGGGAATCACGATAATGCCGCGCACGCGGCCGAGCACCAGATCCTCCTCGAAATCACGCCGATCGCGCCCGACCGTTACAAGGAAGTAGCGTGACGCCTGGAAACCGGCGGCGAGATCGCGGGTCAACGGCGCTTCTTCCTCGACGACGAGGCCGATCCGGGTCTGCGTCGTGTCGAGCGAAACGCCGTAGCCGAAGAGAAACAGGAGGATCAGCGGCAGCACGAAGGCGATCAGGATACTGCTCGGGTCGCGAACGATCTGATAGCTTTCCTTGCGCACCAGCGCGGCAAAGCGTCTGGCTCTCGTGGCGCGGCCCTCGGTCGTTGTGGCGCGCGCGCTCATGCGGCCTCCTTCTCCTCCGAGCCCTGGACCAGGGCGATGAAGGCATCCTCCATCGTCGGGTCCGGAAACTCGGGGCTGGCGACCTGCGCCTTCAACTCGTCCGGAGAACCCAGCGCGATCGACCGGCCGCGATAAATCAGCGAAATGCGGTCGCAGTACTCGGCCTCGTCCATGAAGTGGGTGGTGACGAGGACGGTCACGCCTTTCTCGACGAGGCCGTTGATATGGGTCCAGAACTCCCGCCGGGTGATGGGATCGACGCCGGAGGTCGGTTCGTCGAGAAACAGCGCTTCCGGTTCGTGCAGAACGGCGCAGGCGAGTGCCAGCCGCTGCTTGAGGCCGAGCGGCAGATCTTTCGCCGACATGTCGAGCAGGCGGGCGAAGCCGAAGATTTCCGTCATCAGCTGGATGCGTTCGCGTTTGCGCGCGCCGGATAGGCCGTAGACGCCGGCAAAGAAGCTCAGGTTCTGGCCGACGCTCAAATCGCCGTAGAGCGAGAATTTCTGCGCCATGTAGCCGAGCCGGTTGCGCGCCTCGGCGGCATCGCGGCGCAGATCGAAACCGGCGACGCGGCCTTCGCCGGCGGTTGGCTTCAACAGCCCGCACAGCATCTTGAAGGTCGTGGACTTGCCGGCGCCGTTCGGACCCAAGAGCCCGAAGATCTGGCCGCGTGGTATGTCGAAGGTGATTGCGTCGGCGGCAGTGAAATCGCCGAAGCGCTTCGTCAGTCCGCGCGCTTCGATGACCGGGCGCCCGTTGTCGGTCGGGAAGGGCGTCTGGGTTTCCGCGAGCTTCGAGCGGCCGCCGGGGCCGCCGCCGAGCATGTCGATGAAGGCATCCTCGAAACGTGGCGTGGTGGTTGCCACGCCCGCTGCTGCGGAATGTTCGTCCGGGGCCGGCGGCTTGGTCCCGGGCTTCATGACCAGACGGATCGCTTCGCCCTGGATGACGCCGTCGACGACATCGTCGCCGTCGAGATAGCTTGCGAGCTTCTGGCGCCGCCCATGCGTAATGCCGGAAACCTTGAAGACGCGATCGGCGACCCTGGCGGTCAGCTCGTCGGGACTGCCCGTGAACAGGAGCTTGCCCTCGTTCAGGAGCAGAACGCTGTCGCAGGCTTCCGCCTCGTCCAGATAGGCCGTCGACCAGACGACGCCGATGCCTTCCTTCGTCAGGTTCTCGACCATCTTCCAGAGATCGCGGCGCGAGATCGGGTCGACGCCGACGCCCGGTTCGTCGAGCAGGAGCAGCCTCGGCTTGCGCAGCAGGGCGCAGGCAAGGCCAAGCTTCTGCTTCATGCCGCCGGAGAGCTTGCCGGCAAGGCGCGTGGTGAAGCGCTTGAGGTCGGTGAATTCGAGCAGTTCGTCGAAGGTTGCCGCACGCTCGCCAAGCGGCAGGCCGCGCAGGTCGGCGTAGAGATTGAGGTTTTCCTGAACGGAAAGGTCCTCATAGAGGCCGAAGCGCTGTGGCATGTAGCCGATGGCCGCCTGGATATCGGCGGCATTCGTCACCGTATCGAACCCGAGAACCTCGACCTTGCCTTCGTCCGGCACCATCAGCCCGGTCATCAGCCGGATCAGTGTGGTCTTTCCGGCACCGTCAGGGCCGACGAGCCCGGTAATCCGCCCGCCGAGGATGTCGCCAGCGATATGGTCGAGCGCTGGCGGAGCATCGCCAAAACGCTTGACCACATCGGCGATGCGAACGAACGGCGCCTCGTCACTCATTGCGCCGCTCCAGCCTTCTCCGGCAGATGCACGGTCACCGGCATGCCCTGCCGCAGATCGGCCCCCGGCTTGTCGACCACGATGCGCAGGCGGTAGACGAGATCGGTGCGCAGTTCCGGTGTCTCCACCGACTTGGGCGTGAATTCGGCGACCGGCGAGATGAAGCCGACCGTCGCATTGTAGCGGTGATCCGGAGCACTGTCGGAGGTAACCTCGACGGCCATGCCGGGATGCACGCGGCCAAGGTCCGGTTCCGCCACATAGGCGCGAACCCAGACAGGCTCGTTCAGCGAAACGACGTAGACGGTGTCGGAGGGCGCGACGATGGCGCCGGCTTCACGCACCCGCGACAGGACCGTGCCGGCGTTCGGCGCAAACAGCTGGGTATCGGCAAGCGAGGTGCGGGCGCTTTCGAGCTTGGCTTCGGCGGCAAGCACCTGCGCCTGGGCCGCTTCGATATCCTCGATCCGGCTTCCCTCTTCGATGAGCGCCAGAGCCTCGCGGGCGGAAGTGGCGCGCGCTGCGGCCGCAGCCCTGTTGGCGCTCGCCTCGTCGAGATTGGCCTGGGAGATGGTGCCGTTCGGGCGCAATTGCCGGGCACGCTCATAGGCGAGATCGGCGTTTTCGAGATCGGCCAGGCGCTCCTCATGGGTGGCGCGCGCCTGGGCGATTTCGGTCGGGCGTGCGCCCGCCCTCAGTTTTGCAAGGTTGGCTCTGAGCGCGCCGAGATCGGCCTGCGCCGCGGCGACCGCCTGCTCGAACGGAACAGCGTCCAGCGTCGCCAGAACGTCTCCGGGCTTGACCGTGTCGCCCTCGTCGACGCCAAGGCTTGCGATGCGGCCGCTGACGCGGAAGCCAAGCGAAACCTGTCGGATGTCGACGTTGCCGTAGAGCACCGAGGTCTGCTCCTTGCCGATCCAGCCGAGCCGCTCGGGAACGTCGATCCACCAGGCGCCGGCCGCGGCGCCGGCGATCAGGATCAGCGCTATTGCTGGCTTGTTCATGACCGGTCCTCCCGCTTGCTTTCAATGGCCGCGACCAGTTCGGCGGCATGCCGGCGCAAGAGGTCGAGCTCGTCGGGGCCGACCGCCTGCCATTTCATTTGCCGAAGCACGGCTGCGTGGGCCATGCGGAAGACGAGGATGCTGCCGACGAAGGACAGGGTTTTCAGCCGGACCTGTTCCGATTGTGGAGTCTCGCCAAGGATGGTGGCAACCAGTCGGCCGGCCATGCCGATCATCGGGCCCATGACATTGGCATAGACGCGCTCGAAGGCTTCCGTCGGCTCCATCTGCTCACGAATGATGAAGCGCGCCCAGCTTTCGGACTGACGGCTGACGAAGAGGGCGACCATGTGCTGCGCCAACTGCCTGAGCATGTCTCGGGCTTCGTGGGCTTCCAGCGGCTGGCCCTGGTTGTCGAGATGGGCAAGGCGGGCAAGAACCGCGTTTCGAAGGTCCGCGACGTGGTCGATGATGATCGAGGCAAGGTGCTCGGCAGCTGCGATATAGAGGCCTTCCTTGCCGCCGAAATAGTAGGGGATCGCCTGGAGGTTCACGCCGGCCGTTTCGGCGAGCATGCGGGTGGTGGCGCCGTCAAAGCCATAGCGGCCGAAGACGTCGATGGAACTGGTCAGCAGTTTCTCGCGGGTGGCATCTCCGCGGTCCTGCTTCGTCGGGCGGGGCGAGGTCTCTTTTTTCATGACATACTGAAATTACATCATTCCATTGATTAAGTCAATCGAATGAATTTTGTTGGCAAATGAAGACGTGCCTTGGGTCGATAGGGCAGTATTGCCGAAGGCATGTCGTGCAAAGTCGCCCAGCCGGCTCGCGTCACCGGCCGCTGTGCTGGCGAAGGATTTTCAGGCCGGCCTTGCTGCTTAAGCGACGTCGCGCTCTTCACCCCGTTCGAGGCGGCGTTGGAAGAGGGCGGCGATGAGGTCCGATTGGGTCACAACGCCGAGCAGCCGGTTGTCCGGATCGACCACCGGCATATGGTGCAGCCCCATGTCGGACATCGGCGGCACGAGTTTGGCGATCATGGTTTCCGGCAAGGCCGATTGAACCTTGCGGGTCATGATGTCGGACACGAGCCGCGGCGTTTTCGGGCCGAAACCGATGACGTTTCCGAGCCGCTGGCGGATGCCGCCCTGCGGCGTGACCATCGCGTGCTTCATGAAATCGGTTTGCGTGACGATGCCGACAAGTCCGTCCTTTTCGGTCACGACCGGCAGCGCCTTGATGTGATGCTTGATCAGGGTCTGCCAGGCCTGCCGCAGGGTCGTCTCCGGCGTGGCCGTCGCGACGTCGCGCGACATGATCTCGGCGCAGGTGATTTCGCCGGAGCGGCGGTTGAAGGCGCGGATCTGCGCCTGATGGATCAGCGCGTCGAGCTCTTCCGGGCTGACGTCGACCACTTCGCCATATTGGGCGAGGACGGCCTGCAGGTCTTCGGGAACGATGCCGAGCCTGTGCGTCGGCGCGGGGTCGCTTGTTCCATGCAGCGTCGGCGCCTGCGCGAGATGTGGATAGCGACGGCCGGTCACGTTGTTGAACGCCAGCGCGATCAGGAGAATGACGACCGAATTGATGGCGACCGGCGAGAGGACGAACCAGTAGCCGGCCTCATGGATCGCCGGGCCACCGAGCACGGCAGTCAGCGCCACCGCCCCGCTCGGCGGATGAAGGCAGCCGAGCAGCAGCATGGTCGCGATGGCAAGGCCGACGGCGACTGCGGCAGCAATGACCGGATCCGGGATCAGCAACGCCGCAGTCACGCCGATCAGCGAGGAGACGGTGTTGCCGCCGACGATCGACCAGGGCTGGGCGAGCGGGCTTGCCGGAGCGGCAAAGAGAAGCACGGCTGAGGCGCCCATCGGTGCGATCAACAGCGGCAGGCTGGCGCCGGCGCCCAGCGCATAGGTGCTGATCAAGCCGGTAAGCAGGATGCCAAGAAGCGCGCCCAAAGACGCACGCAGGCGCTCCAGATGGCTGATCGGAACGAGCGAGGGAACGAAACGCTTGATGTAGGCGCGGGCCTTCGACATGGAGCCTCTCGGGAGGGGAGGTGCAAACTTGCGCAGCGCAATAGCACATGGCGCATCGTTGGGCATGAAATCCGCATCCAAAAACCGGCGCTGGATTGAAATATATGCATCGCGCCTAAAAAATGTGCGCTGCACACGCGGGCGCGCGCCGTCCTTTCGCCGGGCGCGTTAGCCCGACACGGCGGCGGAAAAATCGATCGAGAACCGCGTGCCGCGGCCGGGCGTGGTATCGACAGCGACGGTTGCCTGGTGCAACTCGCTGATGCGCCTAACGATCTTCAGGCCGAGGCCGAGCTGGCCGGAGCTCTTCACAAAGCCGAGGTCTTCGTTGTGTTCCGGCAGGTCGATCATCCCCTTGCCGTCATCCTCGACGGAGACGACCGGGCCGGGGCCGCAGGTCAGGACGATGCGGGTTCCCGGTGGGTTATGCTTGACGGCATTCTCGATGAGGTTGCGCAGCATGTTTTCGACCAACGCCGGGATGGCGGTGACCGTCGGCGTGCCTTCGTCTACGAACTCGAGGGACTTGTCGTGGTCGAAGACAAAAGGTGCGATGGCCTCCGCAACTGCGGCGCCGATTTGAGACAGGCTGGTGCGCTGGTAGGCGGAAGGATCGACGGCGTCGGCGCGCGCGAGCGAGGTCAACTGCTCCAGGATATGGGTAAGCGCGTCGAGATCGCGCTCCGCGTTGCGCGCCCGCGGGTCGTCGATGCGGCTCAGCTCCATCTTGGCGATCGACACCGGGGTGCGGATTTCGTGGGCGATCGATGAGGAGAACAGCTTCTGCGACTGGATGAGATCGGCAACGCGGGCCAGCATCCGGTTGACGGCGGTGACGAGAGGGGCGATCTCCTGCGGCATTCGTGTCAGCGGCAGGCGCGCATTGCCGTCGCGGGGGTCGAGGGCATCGGCGGCCTGGGCGGCCATGGCGACCGGCCGCAGGGCGCCGCGGACAGACCAGATGGTCGCGCCGACCACCAGGCAGAACATCAGCGTCATCGGCACGATCATCGAATCGAACATCTCGTGCAGCAGGGCGCCGTACATGAAACCGTTCGGGTCGTTGAGGATCGCGAGCTCGACAAGGACGACCAGGCCGCCCCGTTCGAAGGTCTGACCGCCGGCAACGCTGAAGGGTTTGCCCGGCGCGATCAGGCGTTTCCAGAATTGGGGCGCGTCGACATTGAGCGGCAGGAAGTGCTGAGCACATTCGGCCGTGCAGTTTGAATGGATCATCTCTCCGGACGCGGTGCGGATGCGTAGGAAAATTGCGCCGTTATCGTCCGATCGGTCGAGATAGCGTTCGCGTGCGTCGCGATCGGGCTCGTAATGCGCCACGCCGTCGCGCACATGGACATACTCGATCAGCTTTTCGGTTTCCTGCTGCAGCATGAGCACGCTGAGTTTGTCGTCGTCGAACCAGTAGTCCGCGAAGACGACGCCGATCTGGATCGCCATGGCCAGCAGCGAGAAGGCAACGATGCGGCGGGAGACGATACCGATCAGCGAAGGGTTTCGGCGCCTCATGGGGCTTGCCTGAGGAGATAGCCGATGCCGCGGACCGTCTCGATCTGCACGCCGGTTTCGAGCGGCTGCAGACGCTTGCGCACCCTTGAAACCGCCAGTTCCAGGGCATTGGGCGTGACTTCCTGGCCATATTCAGAAAGGGCCGTTTCCAGCTTTCGCTTCGGCACGACACGGCCGACCTCGCGCATCAGGATCTCGATCAGCGACCGCTCGCGCGGCGGTAACGGCACCACCGTGCCGTCGCAGGTGAGATTGGCGGTCGCCGGGTCGTAGCGCAACGTTCCGGCTTCGAGCACCGGCTGTACGGCCTGAGGGTTGCGCCGGAGCATGGCGCGGCAGCGCGACAGCAGTTCCCGGTGGTGGAACGGCTTGACGAGATAGTCGTCGGCCCCGGCGTCGAGCCCGGCAATGCGCTCGTCGACGGAGCCCTTGGCCGTGATGATCAGCACCGGCAATCCGGGATATTCCTGGCGGACACGTCGAAGCAGCGACAGCCCGTCGCCATCGGGCAGCCCGAGGTCGAGTAGCACCAGGTCGTGCTCGCGCGCAGCGATCGCCGTTTCGGCGTCGGCGACGCTTGAGACCGCATCGAGGCGCCAGCCCGCATCCCGCATGGTTTCACCGACCAGTTCAACCAGTCGCGGACTGTCTTCGACCAGGAGCAGGCGCATTGATTCGTCTCGATATTACTGGGGCCAGTACCGACCATATGGACTTTCGCCGGGGCTGCCAACTGCCTGCGCGATACCTACCAGCGCGCGCATAGGCCGGACAAAGAGCAATCTTGACGGGGTTTGGACAGCTTGTCCGTCGTATCTCAACAGCTGAGGGGGAGGCTGCAACCTAGCAGGTGGCCGCCACGCGGTCTCCATCTCGATTGAATGGCCGTGACTGCAACGTCCCTCCCAGACGCTCTTGCAGTCGCCGCAGGAGAGTACAGTTTTGAGATTTTCAGGTATTCGCCGCCCCGAAATCGGCAGTATTTCGCTGAGCGCCCTCGTCAGCGCCTATCTTCTGCTTGCCACCAACAATTCCTTCTGGAAACACACGGTCGCCTATTTCGACGATTCCGTCACGGCGCTTCTGTCCTTCAGCGCCGCTCTGTGTTTGCTGACCCTCGCAGGCCTGACACTCGCCTCCGTCAAGTATGTGATGAAGCCGGTGATGATCTTCCTGATCATGGTGTCGGCGGCCGCCTCCTACTTCATCGACACCTTCGGCGTCATCATCGACAAGGACATGATCGGCAACGCGGCGGTAACGACGCAGGCCGAAGCCAGCCATATCTTGACCGGCAGTCTGGCGACGCACCTGCTGCTCTACGGGGTGCTCCCGTCGCTGGTGGTGATCTGGTTCAAGCTGCGCTACCGGCCCTTCCTGTCCAATGCCGCGATCAACCTGGCAGTGATCATCCCCTGCCTGCTCGTCAGCGGTGGGCTGGTCTACGCGAACTTTGCAAACGTCGCCTACGTGATCCGCGAACACAAGGATCTGATGAAGCGGTTCAATCCGACGGGGCCGGTCTCGGCGGCGGTCCGCTACGCATCCTCGACCTACAAGGAACGCAACATCGTCGTGCAGCCGCTCGGCACAGACGCGCGCCAGGGTGCGCGGATTGCCGCGGCCGGCAAGCCGGTGGTCGTCGTCGTCGTGGCCGGTGAAACGGCGCGCGCGATGAACTTCTCGCTGAACGGCTACGGCCGTGAGACCAATCCGGAACTGAAAGCGCTTGGCGTCGTCAACTACACCGACACCACGAGCTGCGGCACGGCGACGGCAACGTCGCTGCCCTGCATGTTCTCCGTCTACCCGCGCGACGAGTACAGCGACTGGAAGGCGCGCTCGACGGAAAACCTCATGAACGTGCTGACGCGCGCCGGTGTTTCGACCACCTGGTGGGACAACAACACCGGCAGCAAGGGCATCGCCGACCTCATCAATTTCGCCAGCATGACCGACCAGAAGAACAGCCCGCTCTGCAAGAACGGCGAGTGCCTGGACGAGATCTTCCTCGGTGAACTCGACAAGAAGCTTTCGGCGACGAAGAAGAACAGTGTGATCGTTCTCCATCAGCTCGGCAGCCATGGACCGTCCTACTATCTGCGCTACCCTGAGAAGTTCCGGCGCTTCACGCCCGATTGCCGCACGCCCGAACTTATGAAGTGCTCGGTTGAAGAAATCACGAACGCCTATGACAACACGATCCTCTACACCGACCATGTGGTGGCGAGTGTCGCCCGGTTGCTGGAAAAGCATCAGGACCAGATCGCGGGCGCGATGATCTACATGTCCGATCACGGCGAGTCGCTCGGCGAGAACGGCATCTATCTGCACGGGGCGCCCTATTCCATCGCACCGCGCGAACAGACGCAGGTACCGTTCGTCGCCTGGTTCTCGAAGCCTTACCAGGCGGCAATGGGTGTCGACACGGCGTGCCTCGCCAAGGATACGGCGCAGCCGAAATCCCACGACAACCTGTTTCATACCGTGCTTGGTATGATGAATGTCGAGACCAAGATCTACAAACAGGGCCTCGATGCCTTTGCGAGCTGCACGAAGAAGCCGGGCGGCGGGGCGGCGTTCCAGGCCGCGGATACGACCAACGACTTGCCGGCAAGCCCCATGCGTTCCTCAAGGTTTCCAGGCGCCCTTTAGCGGCCCGTAATTTTGCCCGCGGTCGGAACAAAACCTCGCCTCGACGCTTCTTTGAAAAGACACCCGATTTTCGTTCCCGCGACGGCCGAGACCGTCAACACGGCCTCGGCCCTTCGGGACTGCCCAAGGAAGGAGAGGTTCGATGCACATCGTCGGCCTGCAGGTCACTGCCGAAAGAGCTGGTCGCTCAGGCTTCACCGTCGAATTCATAGGCGACGGCGAGGAGGTGGTGACAGTGATGTGTCCCCAGGACAAGGCTGGATCCCTCAACCGGTTGAACGCGATTGCGAAGGCCAAGGAAATTCTGCAGGCCGCCATTGCTGCCGACGAAGCGGTCGCGGGTTCTAGCGGCCAAGCAGGGATGCGCCGCGGAACTTTGCCAAACGCGCGCCAAGCGCATGACCGCGATGCGATGGAAGAACAACTCGACGAGGGGCTCGAGGATACCTTCCCGGCAAGCGATCCGGTGTCGATTGCCAGTTCGACCATCGCCAAGGGCCATTCCCGACGCTGACATCAGCATCTCAGTGACGTAGCTGCCACCTCCTGGTCACTTCGCCGGAGGTTTCCGCCCTCACGATCCGCATTCCCAATTGTCGCACGCGTCCGCATCGCGGCCGAGGCATCTTGCATCCTTTCGGCAAAAGGCATGTTATAGCGCCTTGATCTGGCGATGTTTTCGGCCTCGACACGGCCGTCGCCCGCTATCGGAATTTGGAGAGTGAATGCATGGCCGTCCGGCATCTGACGTTCGCCGTCGGCGATATTCACGGCTGCCTCGATCAGCTGCGCGCGCTGCTGGATGAAATCGAAGATTATGCGCCGACGGGCCGGGTGATCTTTCTCGGGGACCTGATCGACCGGGGGCCGGACAGCCGCGCTGTCATCGAGCTGATCATGGCCGGCCCGAGCAAGCCCGGCTGGACCTGGCAGACCCTCAAGGGCAATCACGAGGAAATGCTTTGGGGCGCAAGCAGCGGCGAAAACGACGTCGACTGGTGGCTGGTCAATGGCGGTCGCGAGACGCTGATCTCCTACGACGGCACGGTTCCCGGCCGGCACCTGAAATGGATCAAGGAACTGCCCACGATCCTGGTCGAGCGCTTTCGCATCTTCGTGCATGCCGGCGTCGACGACACGCGGCCGCTGGAACAGCAGGACGACGGGGTCTTTCTCTGGATCCGGCCGCCCGAAGACTATTCCGGCGAATACTGGGGCCGGCATCTTTGTCATGGCCACACGCCGAGTACGGCCAATCCGCGAACGGTCGGAAACCGCACCAATGTCGATTCCGGCGCGGTGTTCAGCGGTATCCTCTCCTGCGCCATCTTCGACGACGATCAGCCGGGCGGACCGATCGATTTCCTGACGGCGAGCAAGGCCGCCTGGCGCGTCGAGTGAGCGGTAGCATCGTGGTGTAAATGGCATTGTGCGGGCGGCTCTGCGGTAGTAGGTGTGGCTTCTCCGCTGGGCGAAGCCTTTGCCGCCCGTCTCATCATCTCAGGGGATTGCCTTGGACGCCGCGCCTTCATCCGTTTTCACGAAGAATTTTGCTGCCCTCCTGTTCGATATGGATGGCACGTTGCTGAACTCCATGGCCGTGGTCGAGCGTGTCTGGGGTGCCTGGGCGGAGCGCAATGGTCTAGACCCGGTCGAGTTTACCAAGACCGTGCATGGCGTGCGCGCCGTCGATACGATCCGCAATCTCGAGCTGCCGGACATCGACCCGGAGAAGGAAGCCTATGACCTGGCTCTTGCGGAAATCGCCGACGTCGAAGGTATCGTCGAGATCCCCGGTGCGGTCGACTTCCTGAATTCCCTGCCGCCGGAACGGTGGGCGATCGTGACGTCCGCGCCGCTGGATCTCGCCGTGCGCCGTCTCACTGCTGCCGGCATTCCGACGCCGCGGCTGATGATCACCGGCGAGGATGTTTCCGTCGGCAAGCCCGATCCGCAGGGCTACCGGATGGCGGCCGAGCGGCTGGGCGTGCGTGCGGAGGATTGCCTGGTGTTCGAAGACGCGCCGGCCGGAATTCTGGCCGGGCTCGCAGCCGGCGCCGACGTCGTCGTCGTCACCGGCGCGCATGCCGCCGCCGAAGGCATGCCGCACATGACGCTTGCCCGCTACCACGACATCGCGGTGGAGCGCGCAACTGACGGCACGGTATCGTTGCGCCCGACCGCTTGAAATACCGTCGTTGAGGCCGGGAGGCCGCTTGCCGACCTCCCGTCATTTACGTCGCTGGCCTTAAGCGTTGAGCCAGCATTTCGTCAGTGCGTGCCCGCCCATCAGTTCGCCGTTCGGATCGTCGATCCAGCCGCCGACCTTGTCGTTGGTCGCGTCGATGTAGTTGTTGAACATCGGCACGATGACGCCGCCTTCGTCGCGCAGCATCATCGCCGCCTGACGGTAGAGCGCCTTGCGCTTGCCGTTGTCGAGTTCACCACGCGCAGTAAAGATCAGCTTGTCGAAATCGTCGCGGAAGAAGCGGGTGTCGTTCCACTCGGCCTTTGAGAGATAGGCGATCGAATAGACCTGGTCCTGCGTCGGCCGTCCGGTCCAGTAGGACATGCTGAAGGGCTGCTTGTTCCAGACGTCCGACCAGTAGCCGTCGCCCGGTTCGCGCTTGAGGTCAATGGTGATCCCGCATTTGGCGGCGCTCATCTGGAACAGTTGTGCTGCATCGACGGCGCCGGGGAAGGCGACATCGGAGGTGCGAAGCAGCACCGAGCCGCTGTGGCCGGATTTCTTGTAGTGGAACTTTGCCTTCTCTGGATCGAAGACGCGCTGCTCGATATCGTTGTCGAACAGCGGATAGCCCTTGATCATCGGCGTGTCGTTGCCGACCGTGCCGTAGCCGGCGAGGACCTTTGACACCATCTCCTCGCGATCGACGGCATATTTCAGTGCCAGGCGCAGGTCGTTGTTGTCGAAGGGCGCCGTGTTGCAATGGGCGATGAAGACATAGTGGCCCTTGCCGGGAACGTTGCGGATGACGACGCCCGGAAGGCGGCTGATCAGGGCGACGACCTTGGGCTCGATGCGGTTGATCATGTGGATCTGGCCGCTCTGGAGAGCCGCGGTGCGCGCGGTCGAATCGTTGATGACAGCGATTTCGATCTGATCGGCATGGCCGCGTTCTGCCGAACCCCAATAGCCTTCGTGCCGCTCGGCGATGTGTTTGACGCCGGGCTCGTTGGAGACGACCTTGTAGGGACCGGTGCCGATGCCCGCCGTCGGGTCGTCCTTGCCGCCGTTCGGCTGGATCATCAGGTGGTAATCGCTGACGATGTAGGGCAGGTCGGCATTCGGCGCGCGCAACGTGATGACGACGCTGTCGCCATCGACCTTGATCGTCTCGAAGTCCTGAACGAAGGGCAGGGCCGCAGACTTGGAGTCCGCGTCGCCATGACGCTCGAGCGTCGCCACCACGTCGGCCGGGGTCAGTTCCTTGCCGTTGTGGAAGGTCACGTCCTTGCGGATCTTGAAGCGCCAGGTCTTGGCGTCCGGCGTCGCCTCGTAGGCTTCCGCAAGCCGGTACTCGATCTCGCCCGTCGGCGAGACTTCGACAAGCTGTTCACCCCAGCAGCGCCCGAGCGTATAGGGAACCTGGCTTGCCCAGGTTGCCGGGTCCAGGCTGTTCGTCGATTCCCCGCCGACGAGGCCCGCCTTGAGTGTTCCACCCTTGACTGGCCCTGCGGCGCGGGCCGCCTGGCCAAGCAGCAGGTTCGCCGAGGCGGCGGTTATCCCGAGTGCTGCGGCGCGTCCGAGAAACTCCCGCCGCGACAGCCGGCCCGCGGCAACCTGCTTGCTCATGAATTCCAGTTCAATTGGCATGCCTTACTCCCTCCCTTGCAAGACCCACCCGGCGTAACCGGTAACGTTGCAGATATTGGAGGCAGATGCCGCGACTGGTGTGTTGCCGCGCGACAGATGGTGCCGCAGATCGGCGAAAGAAAGTCGTATCCGCGACCGCTTGCGCCGGAAACGGTGGGTGCAGCGTCAGCCCTTGCGGGCGTAGCGCTGCAGGATCGCGGAGATGTCCGGCTCGGTCTTGTCGGTGTCGAGTTCGGCGCGAAGCTCGACCGCGTCGAGGTGTTCGAGCATGATCCGCTCCGCCGTGGCGGTGTCGCGCGATTGCAGGGCACGGATGATCTGGACATGCTCGTCGACGGCGCATTCCGGCGAATGCAGCCGCGCGAACCGGGCGAGGATCAGCGAGCAGCGCGAGACAATCTCGCGGACGAAACGCGTCAGCGCCTGGGAACCCGTGAGTTCGGCAAGCAGGATGTGGAATTCGCCGGCCAATCGGATCGAAAGCGGTCCATGGTCGGAAAGTGCAGTTTCCTCCTGCTTCACATGCTGCTGCAGCCGCTTGACGCCGGCAGCGTCGAGATCGGCGACGAGCCGCCGGATCACCTCGGCTTCGAGCATGCGCCTCAGCGCGAAGATGTCGCGGGCTTCCTCCAATGTCGGCTCGGCCACGCAGGCGCCCTTGTTGGCGCGCAAATCGACGATGCCTTCCGCGTTGAGCCGGACCAGGGCCGCCCGGACGCTGGTGCGGCTGACCTTGAAATGGTCGGCGATCGTGTCTTCGGAAAGCTTCGTTCCGGGCCTCAGAGCCTGCTCCAGAATCGCCTGGCGCAAGAGCTTGTAGACCACTTCGCTGCGGCTAGATTTCTCAGACAAGGTTGCCTCCCTCAACGGGCCGATCGGAGACCGGCCGAACATGTCCCCTGTCTTCGATAACGTCCGTCCAAATGGTCGTCAATATTGTATACAATAATGTTGATGTTTGTATTCTCTTGTCGTATGCAATTGCAGGCGCCGACAAACAACGCGGCGCCGGCCGGCTCGGGAGGAGGCGTGCGGAGAGGACCGTGCGACCTGAGGAGGCCTGAAAGGGAACAGCCAATGGGAGGGAATTCATGAACAGCAGGATTCTGCAGCTCTGTGCGACGGTTGCCGGCATTGCCGTCGGACTGGTGGCCGCGACCACTGCCAACGCTGCGACGACGCTCGAAACCGTCAAGGCCCGCGGCAAGCTGATCTGCGGCGTCTCGATGAGCACGCCGGGCTTTGCGACGGCCGATGCCAAGGGGCACATGGAGGGCTTCGACGTCGACGTCTGCCGCGCCGTGGCGGCTGCCGTATTCGGCGACCCGGAAAAGGTCGACTTCGTCCTCACCAACATCAATACGCGCTTCCAGGCGCTTCAGTCCGGCGAGATCGACATGCTGTCGCGCCAGACGACCATGACCTTCTCGCGCGAAACCTCGCTCGGGCTCGATTTCGGTCCGACCGTCTTCTACGACGGCCAGGGTCTGATGGTGCCGAAGTCGCTCGGCGTCAGCAGCGCCAAGGAACTGACCGACGCGGCGATCTGCACGCTGCCGGGCACCACCACCGCCCAGAACCTCAGCGACTTCTTCCGTTCGATCGGCGGCAAGTTCGAACTGGTCGTCTTCGAAAGCCCGGACGAAAACCGCAATGCCTTCTTCTCCGGCCGTTGCGAGGCGATCTCGTCCGACCGTTCGGACCTTGCCTCGATCCGCGCCGTTGCCAACAACCCGGATGATTACGTCGTCCTGCCGGAAACCATCTCCAAGGAACCGCTGGCGCCCGCCGTTCGCCAGAACGATTCCAACTGGCGTGACATCGTCTCCTGGTCTGCCTGGATGCTGATGGCGGCCGAAGAGCGTGGGATCACCCAAGCCAATGTCGACGAGATGACCAAGAGCGAGGATCCGGAGATCCAGCGCATGCTCGGCGTCAGCGAAGAACTCGGCAAGATGCTGAACATCGACAACAAGTGGGGCTACAACATCATCAAGGGCGTCGGGAACTACGGCGAAGTGTTCGAGCGCAACCTCGGCACCAAGACCGCACTCGGCCTGACGCGTGGCCCGAACACGCGCTGGAGCGAAGGCGGACTGCTCTACGCACCGCCGTTCCGTTGAGAATTGACGGACCCGCGCGTTTCGCGCGGGTCCACGTCTCCACATGGTGCTCCCTAATCGGCCTGTGGAGAGTGCGCGCGGCATGCCGCCCGTACTATAAACGATGGAAATCGATCAGGTTCTGATCTTGGGTCGTGCCGGCCCGAGATCATTGTGCTCCAAGGGACGGGTGCCGATGCCCCTGTTTTATGATGCGCGCATTCGCGCCTATCTTTATCAAGTGATCGCCGTCGGCGTCGTGCTGCTCGTCGCCTGGGTGATGTTCAGCACCGCAAGCGCCAATCTTGCCAAGCAGGATATTGCGACTGGTTTCGGCTTCCTGGCCCGCCAGGCCGGATTTGTCATTACCGAATCCGCCATCACCTATGAGCCGACCGATACGATCGGTCGCGCGATCCTCGTCGGCATCGCCAACACCGTCAAGGTTTCGCTGCTCGCCGCCCTGTTCGGCACCGTTCTTGGGCTATTGGTCGGCATCGGGCGGCTGTCGCACAATCCTGTACTGTCGCGCCTGATGCTTGCCTATGTGGAAGCGCTGCGCAACGTGCCGCTGCTGCTTTACCTGCTGCTCTGGTACTCGCTGATCATTTCCGTCTTTCCGCCGGTCAAGCAGGCGATCGAGATGCTGCCCGGCGTCTTTCTCTCAAACAGCGGCCTGGTCACGCCGGCGTTGCACTGGCAGAGCGGATTAGCTTCGCTTGTCACGGCCTTTATTATCGGCGTCGCGGCCGCCTTCGCTACCGCGCGCGTCCTCGGTCGCCGCCGCATCGCAACCGGAAAGGAGCGGCCGATTGCCCTGTTCGCGGCGATCGCGTTTCTGCTGCCGCTCATGGCAACCGTCCTGTTCGCAGATATCTCGGTCACCTGGGACGTGCCGGAACTCGGCCGTTTCCGCCTGAGCGGCGGTTACCACCTGCGCCCTGAGTTCGTGGCGCTTCTGCTCGGCCTCACGCTCAGCGTGTCGGCCAATGTCGCGGAAATCGTTCGCGCCGGTATCCAGGCGGTCAGCAAGGGGCAGTGGGAGGCCGCGACGGCGCTTGGCCTGTCGCGAGCCCGCACGCTGAAGCTCGTGATCCTGCCGCAGGCGCTGCGCATCATCATTCCGCCGCTCACCAACACCTATCTGACCGTGTTCAAGAACAGCTCGCTCGCGATCGCTATCGGTTATCCGGATCTGGTGATGGTCTCGAACACGATTATGAACCAGACGGGCCAGGCGATTGAAGCCATTGCCATTTTCATGGGCGTCTATCTCGGTCTGTCGATCCTGATCTCGCTGGTGATGAACTGGTACAATGCGCGGGTCGCGCTGAGGGAGCGCTGAGCCATGACACAGGTCGACACCCTCGTGAGCAGCCCGGCACTTGCGCCGAGCCGCGAAGCGCCGCCGGCGGCTCGCGGCCGCTGGTTCAGCGCCTATTTCGGCACGCCCGGCAATGCGCTGATCACCATCCTCTGCCTCGGCACGGTCTTTGCGGTCGCCAAGCTCGCGATCGGCTGGCTCTTCGTCGACGCCACCTTTGTCGGCACGCCGGCGGAGTGCAAGGCAACGAGCGGTGCCTGCTGGCCGTTCCTGTCGGCAAAGATGCGCTACATCTTCTTCGGCTTTTATCCGTTCGAAGAGCAATGGCGTCCGCTGACGGCCATGCTTCTGTTTCTCGGCGCCTGCCTCGTCTCGATGGTGCCGAAGGTCTGGGGGCGGGGACTGCTGATCGCCTGGGTCGCCGTCGTCCTGCCGGTGCTCTATGTGCTGATGGCGGGTGGCTATTTCGGCCTGACGGTCGTGCCCACGACGCAATGGGGCGGGCTGCCGCTTTCCTTCATGCTCTCCTTCATCGGGCTTGCCTGCGCGCTGCCACTTGGCATTGCGCTGGCGCTCGCCCGTGCGTCGAACCTTCCGGCAATCCGCGTCCTCGGCGTCGGCTTCATCGAGATCGTCCGCGGGGTGCCGCTGATCAGCATCCTGTTCATGGCGACGGTCATGCTGCCCCTGTTCATGCCCAATGGCATCACCATCGATAAGCTCGTTCGGGCGCAGGTGGCGATCATCCTCTTTGCCGCCGCCTATATTGCCGAGATCGTGCGCGGCGGCCTGCAGGCGGTTCCCAAGGGGCAGGTTGAGGCCGGCCATTCGCTGGGCCTGCACTACTGGCAGATCATGCGCAAGATCGTGCTGCCGCAGGCGCTGAAGAAGGTCATTCCGCCCTTGGTCAGCCTGTTCATCGGCTTCTTCCAGGATACGACGCTGGTGACGATCGTCGGCCTGCTCGACTTCCTCGATACCGTCCGCACCGCCATGCGCGACCCGCAATGGCAGGGTATCGCAGTGCTCGAGGGTTATGTCTTCGCCGCTGTCGTATACTTCGTTTTCAGCGCCCTGATGGGGGCTTACAGCCGTTTCCTCGAGCAATATTTCAGGACCACGCATGACTAAAGAGATCCACGTCATCCGCAAAGCGCATACGCTCGTCGCCTTCGACCGCGAGCTTAATGGCCATGTCTATCTCAACGACGCCGACGTCGCCTATGACGACGCGGGCTTCGTGCATGTCGGCGGCCATTATGACGGTCCTTATGTCAGCGAGAGTTCCGGCCGCGACCGGATGATCATGCCGGGCTTCGTCAACGTGCATTGCCATTCCGGTGAGGAGCCGATCTCCAAGGGCATCTTCGAGGACATCGGGACGGCAGCGCTTTGGGGCAACGCGCTGTACGAATACTCCAACCTTCTGGAAATCGACGACGACGCGATCGAGGCGTCGCTGACGGTCATGGTCGGCGACCTGATGCGCAGTGGTGTCACCACGCTGCTCGATATTGCCGGCCCGCATGCGAGCTGGCTGCCGACGCTTGCCAAGAGCGGCGCACGCGCCTTTGTCGCGCCGGGTTTCCGCGAAGCGCAATGGCACGTGGAAGACAGCCATCGTCTCGACTTCCGCTGGGACAAGGCGCGGGGGCGCGAAGCCTTTGCGCGAGCGCTTGAGGTTGTCGATACGGCGAATGCACACCCCTCGGGGCGCCTTGGCGGCGTCGTCGCACCGTCGCAGATCGAAACCTGTTCGCCGGAACTGCTGCAGGATGCGGTGGCGGCAGCGCGTGAACGCGGCATGCCGATCACCATCCACGCCGCCCAGACCATGACCGAGCACGAGGAACTCTTGCGCCGGCACGGACTGACGGCCGTGCAGTATCTCGAGAAGCTGGGTCTGCTCGGCAAGGACCTGATCCTCGGCCATTGCATCTTCGTCGACAGCCATTCCTGGACGCGGCAGCGCACGGAGATCGATCTGCGCCTGCTCGCCGATCGACAGACGACGGTCGCCCATTGCCCGGTCACCTTTTCGCGCAGCGGCATGGCGCTGGAATCGGTCGGCCGCTATCGCCGCGCCGGCGTCAACGTCGCGCTCGGAACCGACAGCTACCCGTTCAACATGCTCGAAGAAATGCGCCAGGCGATGATCTGCGCGCGGCTCTCGGGCAAGTCCGTCTTCGACGTTTCGACCGGCGACATCCTCGAGGCGGCAACCACCGCCGGTGCCCGGGCGCTCGGCCGTGACGACATTGGCCGGATCGCCGTCGGCGCGAAGGCGGATTTCCTGGTGGTCGATCTCAGGCACCACGCTATGCAGCCGGTCTACGACCCCTTGCGCAACCTGTTGCATTGCGCGGCCGAGCGGGCGATCGAGCGTGTGCATGTGGACGGCGCTTGCGTCGTCAGTGATGGCCGTCCGACGTCGATCGACTATGACGGCGCTCTTGCAAAGCTACAGGAAGCGCAGGACTACGCTTGCCGCAAGGCGGCTGAGAACGACACGAAGGGCCGGGCGATCGGGACGCTTGCGCCCCTCTCGTTGCCGCGCAGGTAGTTACAGGCGCGATCCGTCAGGACAGAAAGCGGTGTGCGGCGAAGAGGCAGATCAGGATCGTCGCCGCCGCGCCCGCCAGTGCGCCAAGCCGTCTTTCGAGGAAGTCGCGGATCTCTTCGCCGAAACGCCGCAGCAACCAGGCAAGCAGGAAGAAGCGCGCGCCGCGGGCAATGATCGCCGAGACGATGAACAGGCCGAGATTGATGTTGGCGGCGCCTGAAAGGATGGTCACGACCTTGATCGGCGGCAGATGCGCCAGGCCCGAGGTGACGAGCAGCAACGCCAGCATCTCGCTGTCGACCGAGGCCTTCAGGTGCTCGAACGTGTCGAGCTTGCCGTAGAATTCGAGTAGCGGTCTGGCGAGCGTGTCGAAAGCGTAATGGCCGAGATACCAGCCGGCGATGCCGCCGAGAACCGAGCAGACAGTTGCCACGAGCGCATAACGCCAGGCCCGCTCCGGGCGTGCCAGCGCCATCGGGATCAGCAGAAGATCGGCTGGAACCGGGAAGATCGAGCTTTCGACGAAGGCAATGATGCCAAGCCAGACAATGGCGGTCTCCCGTGTTGCGAGCGACATTGTCCAATCGTACAGGCGTCGGAGCATGAGGTGCGGTTCTCTGTTGGCCCAGGGTCCGTTTACAGGCCCCAAGGCTCGTCTATAGGCCCGAGAGCAGGGTGTAAATGTGGCTGACTTCTGTATTTGAGATAATTCTCACGAAAAGCCGTGCCGGCGTTATTGGGCGGCCACGGCCAAGCGCGCATAGCGCCCTGGCGGCTGCCCGACATGGCGGCTGAAAGCGGTGCTGAAGGTGCTTGCCGAGCTGTAGCCGACCCGTTCAGCGACAGCTGCAAGGTCCAGTTCGCGTTGCCGCAGCAGGTCCTTGGCGATCGCCATGCGCCAGACGAGCAGGTACTCCATCGGTGGCAGCCCGACGGCGCGGGTGAAGCGCTCGAAGAATACGGATCGGGACAGTGCGGCCTCGTGCGCCAGTTCCGCCACGGTCCAGTCACGGGCCGGATCAGCATGGAGCTGGCGAATGGCCGCCGCCAGACGCGCATCTCCCAGCCCGCGCAAGAGGCCGGGTGCAGCGCTCTCCCCTTCGATGGATCGCAGCGCCTCGACGAGCATCACTTCCACAAGCCGAGTCAGAACCAGATCGCGGCCGGGGCGTTCGTCGCGTGCTTCTTCGCCAACAAGGCGGACGAGTGTCGAAAGCCGGTCTATCCCGCGCAGGTGCATCAATGCCGGCAGCAGCGAAACCAGCAGTCCGGCGTCCGGAGAGTCGAGAACGAAATAGCCGCCGAGCAGGCGCACGTCCGGTTCGCCGTCCTGCCTGCCATGGCGAACTTCGCCGACCGGCGAAGGCGCCGCCTTGGGATCGATGAAAGTCGGCTGCACCGGGTCAAAGCCCGACATGGTGAAGCCGGGCGTGCGCGGCAACAAAACGAAATCGCCTGCCTGCAGCGTCACCGGCGCCTCGCCGTCAACTGCCAGCCGGCACGATCCCTCGATGACGGTACAAAAACTCGGATGGCCGAATTCCGAGTAGCGAACCGCCCAGCGGCCGGCGCCGCTGATGCCCTTGGTGAACACGGTGCGTGGGTGGAGAAGCTGAATGAGTTGCGAGAGGGGATCTGTCATGTCAGGACGATAGCAAACGTAATCCGGACTTCAAGTCGTAGATCATCCGAAGTCGCCGCGGTATTCCGGTTCCATCGCAACCACGAAGGAAAACGTTATGAAGACCGTACTGATCACTGGCTGCTCTTCCGGCTACGGACTGGAGACTGCGCGCCGTTTCCATGCCGAAGGCTGGAACGTGATCGCGACGATGCGCTCGCCCCGACGCGACATCCTGCCGCCCGCGCAGCGCCTCCGCTTGCTGGCACTCGATGTCACCGATCCCGACAGCATCTCAGCCGCCATTGCGGAAAGCGGCCCGATCGATGCGCTTGTCAACAATGCCGGCGTCGGCGTGGTGGGTGCCTTCGAGGCGACGCCGATGCCCCATATCCGCAAGATCTTCGACACCAACACCTTCGGCACAATGGCGATGACCCAGGCCGTGATCCCGCAGTTCCGCGCCCGCCGGTCCGGCGTCGTGGTCAACGTCACCTCGAGTGTAACGCTTGCTTCCATGCCGCTGGCCGCCGCCTATACCGCAAGTAAGACCGCGATCACCGGCTTTACCGGTTCGCTTGCCCATGAACTTGCGGCCTTCGATATCCGCGTCAAGCTTGTCGAACCGGGTTATGCGCCGACCACGCGCTTCGCCCACAACACCGCGGTACGCGTCGAGGACCTGATCCCCGAGGCCTATGCCGATTTCGCAGCGCCAATCTTCGCCCAATTTGCAACACCGCCAATGGTGACGACCGAGGCCGACGTCGCGGAGGCCGTCTGGCAGGCGGCAAACGATGTGTCCGCCCAACTGCATTTCCCGGCTGGCGCCGATGCGGTGGCGCTGGCACAGGCAAGCTGACGCGCCTGACCCCGGCAGCTTGCGCGTGTTCAGGCGATCGCGGGATAGCCGAGACGATGTGCGAACCGCGCGAGTTCCGCCACAGGCTCGTAATCCGCATCCGACAGGACCGCGAAGTCCTTTAGGGAGAGCACATCGCGTGCCTCAGCCAAGGTGGGCTCCGTGATTACGCGTCCGAGTGAACCGCGCAGCAACAAAAGCTCGTCGTCCGAGGCGTCGCCGCGGGTGATGAGCGGCAGGCCCGGCGTGCTTGCGGTGGTGATCAAGACCCGCAGCTTGGACACCCGTCCCGGATCAAACCTTTGCGTGTTGCCAAAGGTCACGCAGTCGATTGCGGCTACGTCTGCAGTGCCTGTTGCAACCGCATCGATGCTCGCCAGATGGCTGCCGGTTTCGACAACAGATGAGAAGAACCGGCCATTTCGGTTGAGGGGGGCGATCGTCGCCCGCAACAGGTTTGTTCCGGAATTGCTGACGGGATCGTTGATGGCAGCCCGTGTCCCCCGGAGATCTTCGAGGGAACGGACCGGGCCGCCTGCTCGCACGATGATGAAGCTGCACATGTCGGCGCCGTCGCAGCCCGGATGCCCGTAGACCGGGGTGGCGACGAGGCGAACCTTGCCGCGGAGGTCCCGGACGTAGGGATAGCCGCAGGTCTGCGCGAGCAGCAGCGCCGGATGAAGCCAGGCGTCGGCATGATGGAGGGCAGCGTCCAAGCGGTCGGGCACATCCGTCAGGCCCTCGCGCCGCAGGTCGTCGCGCAGGAACGCCCAGAGCGTTGCTGTTGCTGCCGCGAGCGGCGGAGGGCTGACATACATCGCAAGACTGGCTATCCGCATGATTTCCCCGCGCTCGATGAGCACTCTCGTTATGGGCGTAAAATGCGTTCGGCAAAGCGTCAAGACCATGGCCGCCGCGCCAAAGCGGGTGGCATGTACGCATGCGGGTGGCGGCCGCCAGAGTGGCGGAGGTCAGGCCGTGCGGCGAAGGTGGACCGGCTCCAGGGCGCGCGTCTCCGATCGACCTCCGTCGGATGCCGTACGGAAACGCTCGACGAGATCGAACAGGCCCGACGCCTGGCTTGAAAGCCTGTGGGTCATGGCCGTGCTGTCCTCGACCATCGCATTGTTCTTTTGGGTCACAGCGTCCAGCGACAACATGGTCTGGTTGATGTGCTGCAGGTCGGTCGCCTGGTCGCGCGCGTCGCCGGCGATCTGCAGCGTCTGCTCGTTGATCGCGTGGATCTGTCCGGAGATCTCGTCGAGCGCCTCGCCGGCGGCCCGTACAAGAGACACACCCTTTGCCACTTCCTCGGCCGACGTCGTGATGATCGCCTTGATCTCCCGGGCGGCCTGCGCCGATTTCTGCGCCAGTTCGCGAACTTCATGGGCAACGACCGCAAATCCCTTGCCCGCTTCGCCGGCGCGCGCCGCCTCGACCCCCGCGTTCAGCGCCAGGAGGTTGGTCTGGAAGGCGATGTCGTTGATCGTTCCGATGATCTGCGAAATGGCGACGGATCCCTTTTCGATCTGGGCCATGGCGCCGACGGCATTCATCACCACCTGACCAGAACGGTCGGAACTCGCCTTGGCGGCGGCCGCGATCGCGGTTGCCGATGTGGCGTGCTCGGCGGTGCGGCCGATGGTGGCGGTGATTGCGCCGAGCGCTGCGGTTGCCTCTTCCAGCGTCGCCGCCTGATGTTCGGTGCGCTTGGCTAGCTGGCCGATGGCGTCGCGCATCTCGCCGGTTTCGCCGTCGATCTCGGCACTTCTCGCCTTCACGTCGCCAAGCGTGATCGCGAGGCTCTCCAGCGACAGGTTGAAGTCCGAGCGCAGGCGATCGAAACCGGCGCCGAAGGGGCGGTCGATGCGGGCCGTCAGATCGCCATGGGACAAGCGTTCGAGCCCCGAAGCCAGCATTTCGACGGCGTCGTTGATCTGGCGGGACACCTCCGCCTGCGCCGTCTCGCGGCTGTGCCGTTCCGCTTCGATCATGGTTCGCGTTTCCGCGGCCTCGGTTTCGAGGCGGGCGCGGTCGCGAAGTGCGTCGCGAAAAACGAGGACGGAACGGGCCATGTCACCGATCTCGTCCTTGCGGGTGCCCCCGACACCGTCGATCGTCGTGTCGCCATCGGCGAGCCGGCTCATGTCGTGGACGAGACCGGTGATCGGGCGCGTCAGGCGGCGCGAATACCAGACCGAGATCGCCAGCGCGGCCGCAAGGACGGCGAGTGCCGTTGCAAGCGTCCAATTGCGCAAGGCGGTAACCGCGGCAAAGGCCTCCCGCGAGGTCATGACCGCAGCCATGGTCCAGCGCGTGCCGAATGCATCAAGGCTGGTTGCCGCCATCTGGGCCTCCTCGCCACGGAAATCCGCAAGCCTGCTGCTGATGATGCCGTCTTCCGCTGGCTGGTCGGTCGCCATCCGGGCCTCCAGCATATCGTTGTCGGGCGTGGCGGCGCTGTCGGCGAGGAAAAACCCGCTGGTGTCGAGCAGGATCGTCTCGCCGGTTTCGCCAAGGCCGGTGCGGTTGCCGACGATTTCGCCGATACGCCCGTCCGGCATTTCAAGGATCAGCGTGCCGATCTTGCCGTCGATCGATTCCAGGGGGATGGCGATGAACGCGGCGGGGCTGCCGCCAAGCGGCGCATAGGTCTCGTAGGATGCAAAGGCGAGCTTGCTCTTGTCCGTTCCCTCGGCCGTCTCCCGGAAAACGCGGCCAAGGCCGGTATCCTTCCAGGCAGCGTTCTTGAGATTGACGCCAAAATCGCCCTTCTTGTTGAGGGCGTAGACGACGTCACCGCTGAGATTGGCGAGCAGCACGTCGCGATAGCCGTGGGCTTCCGCAAAGCGCCGGAAGAACGGGTGATAGCGCGCATGCAGCGTATCGTAGTCGTCGATCCCTGCGGAACCGTAGAGCGCGCGCTTGTCCTCGGCGTTGGGGTTTTCCGCCAGGTAGCGGCGCTGCAGTTCGCTTTCGGTCTTGTCGCCGAACTTGGCAGCCGCACCATTCAGTTCGCTGAGCGCCTTGGCGACGGATTTCTGCGCCTGCAGATTGCGCAGGTCATTTTCCACGGTGGTAAGGTAATGGCGAAGCTCGTTGCGGCGGGCATCGGCAAGCGCCTCCAGCTTCTCGATCGCCGCGCGTGACGAGAGATTGCCGCTGACCGTGAGGCTGGCAAGGCTGGTGGCGGCAATGGAAAAGGCGGCAAGAGCCGCCGCAGCGAGAGGAAGCTTCGCGGACAAACGCATAACAATCACCGGACGTGCAGGGGAGGAGGCCATGCCGAAGGCTGGTCGCGACGCCTCATGCGTCCGGCGGAAGGGCTTCCGCGCGGAGAGTTATACGGCCTCACGTTACAGCTTGATGACAGCTGGATGACATCGCCAAAGTTTGCAGTGGAGCGAAAGGCTTATCTCGGCAAGGCGCCCGTCAGGAAGAGGTCGGCGCAGCTTTCGGCCCGTGCCGTGATCGTCGCCTCGTCGATCGTGCCAAGGCAACCCATCATGACGGCGCGTTGCGGCTCCATGGCCATCATGCCGCGCAGCATGCCCGCGGCCAGACGCGGGTCTGCGACCGCGAGCCGGCCCTCGGCCACCTGTGTCGTCAGCCATCGCTCCAAGGTGGCACTCGTTCGCTGGATCGCCTGTTCCCAGAAGGTGGCGGCAACTTCCGGAAAGCGCTCCGCCTCGGCGAGCACCAGGCGGATGATCGCGATCGTGTCGCGCGAGAGCACGAGATGTCCGTAGGCGGCAAGCAGGTGCACCAGGCCACCCCTCACGCCCAGATTTTCCAAGTTCTCTTCGTCGGCTTCCAGCACGTACTCGGCGATCCGGAGGGAGATGACGCGCTCGAACAGATCGGCCTTGGTCGGAAACAGCCGATAGAGCGTCTTGGTGGAAACGCCGGCGTTCTGGGCGATGACGTTGATGTTCGCCGCCTCGTAGCCGAGGTCGCAGAATTGCCGCTCGGCGGCCAGGATGATCACCTGGCGCGTCTCGTCGTCCGGCCGGACCTGGGGGCGGCCGCGGGAGCGTGGCGTCGTTTGCTTTTCGATCATGGCGGCTTTCCAAATTCTTCGAATTTTTAGGCGAGCCGAGTTGCGAAAGCAATTGTTTTCCGAAATTTCTGGGCTGCGCGTCCTTGCCGTGACGGATATTGCGACCTTTGCGAACACGTTCTAGCTTTGCCGCATGGCGACGTCGAAACTCACGACCTATCGTGCGAAGCGGGACTTTTCCCGGACGCCGGAGCCTGCCGGAAAAACCGGCGGGCAGGGCAATCGTTTCGTCGTGCACAAGCACCACGCCACTGCCGACCACTATGATCTGAGATTGCAGGTGGGCGACGTGCTCAAAAGCTGGGCGGTCCCCAGGGGGCCCTCGCTCAACCCCGCCGACAAGCGGCTGGCCGTCGAGACCGAAGATCATCCGCTCGACTACATCGACTTCGAGGGCGTCATTCCCGAGGGTGAGTATGGTGGCGGGCCGATGATCGTTTGGGACACCGGCGTCTGGGCGCCGATGGACGATATCGAGAAGAGCCTGAGAACGGGCGCGTTCAAGTTTCGTCTCGCCGGCGAGAAGCTCAATGGCGGCTGGATGCTGACGCGGCTGAAGCCGAAACCGGGCGACGACGACAAGCGCAACTGGCTGCTGTTCAAGGAGCATGACCCCGCCGCCGATGCCGATGTCGACATTCTGACGGCGCGTCCGGAGAGCGTAAAAAGCGGGCGGCGGATCGAAGAGTTGGTCGAGCCGCCGAAGAAACCGACAAAAGCGGCAAAGCCGGCCGTCCTCAAGCCCGGTTCGCTGACGGGCGCCGTGAAAGGTCCGAAGCCGCAGCGGATCGAGCCGCAACTGGCCAGTCCGATCCCGAAGCCGCCCGGAGGACCATCGGAAAAACAAGCCTGGTTGCACGAGATCAAGTTCGACGGTTATCGCACGATGGCAGATATCTCGCATGGCTCAGTGCGGCTGATCACACGCAGCGGCCTCGACTGGACGAAGCGCTACGGCGATCTGCCAGACGCATTCGGCAAGTTGCCCTGTCGGGAGGCGATGATCGATGGCGAGATCGTCGCTCTCGACGACAAGGGCATCAGCCGCTTCTCGCTGTTGCAGGAGGCTCTATCGTCCGGGACGGATGGCAAGCTCGTTTTCTATGCCTTCGACGTCCTCCATCTCGACGGCTGGAACCTTGCCGAAGCTCCGCTGGAAAAGCGCAAAGCGCTGCTGGCGCAACTGCTTGAAGGGCAGTTATCGAGCCGCTCAGCCATTCAGTTCAGCGACCATGTGAAGGGCGATGGGCGCGGGCTCTACGATCAGGCGGCCGAGCTTGGGCTGGAAGGGATCGTCTCAAAGCGTGCCTCCGCGCCCTACCGCAGCGGACGCACCCAGACCTGGACCAAGACCAAAGCGCTCAAAAGCGAAGACTTCGTGATTGCGGGCTACACCGTCTCCGAGGCGGCGGAGGGGCTCGCAGCACTGGCGCTTGCGGAATGGGTAGACGGAGAGCTGCACTACCGCGGCAAGGTCGGGACCGGCTTCGATGCGGCGACAGCCAAGCAATTGCTCGCGCGGCTGGAAGCTTTGCGCGGTGGCGAGACCGCGCTCGATGGCGCGCCCAAGGAAATCGTCTGGGTGCGGCCGGTGCTATCGGCCCGCATCCACTACTCCAACCGCACGACCGACAACGTGCTGCGCCACGCGGTGTTCAAGGGGCTTCGCGATGTCGAGCTTTCGGCTCCGGCGACCGCGCCGCGCAAGCGCCTGATCACCGACGCCGATCTGGCGACGATCCAGGTGACCAATGCCGACCGCCGGGTGTTCGGAAGATCCGGACCGACCAAACTCGACATTGCCGTCTACTATGCGCTGGTCGGAGATTTCATGCTGCCGCATATCCTCGGGCGCCCGGTATCGCTTTTCCGCTGCCCGACGGGAAAGCACGCCGATTGTTTCTTTCAGCGCCATCCCTTCACCGGCATGCCATCTTCGATCGTCAGCTTCAACGCGACCAATTCCGAGGGCGAGAGCAAGTCCTTCCTCTCGATCGAGGGCACGAAGGGTTATCTGGCGCTCGCCCAGTTCGGCGTGATCGAGCTTCACAGCTGGGGTTCGCGGCGCGCGCGGCTGGAGAAACCCGATCGCGTCGTCTTCGATCTCGATCCCGGCGAAGGGATCTCGTGGCGCGACGTGGTCGAGGCGGCCGTCCACATACGCGGCGAGCTGGAAGCGCTCGGCCTGGTTCCTTTCGTCAAGACGTCAGGCGGCAGCGGTATCCACGTCGTGGTGCCGGTTAAACCGAAGCTGGACTGGAAGAAGACACACCAGGCGACGAGCGCGATTGCCACCCGGTTGGCGGCGACCGCGCCCCATACCTTCACCACGACCATGGGCAAGGAAAACCGCATCAAGCGGATCTTCATCGACTTCCACCGCAATGCGCGCAGCCATACGGCGGCCGCTCCCTATTCGCTGCGCGCACGCACCAATCTGCCGGCTTCGGCGCCGCTTCAGTGGGCGGATCTGGAGACTATCGACGCTCCGGAGGATTTGAACTATTCTTCGCTGCCTGGACTTCTGGATACTTTCGGCGATCCCTGGGCGGATATCGACGACTTTGCCAAGGAACTGCCGCTTCTGTCCGAAACGAGGACGTAATGCGTTTGGCCGCGTAGGAGACATCAATGGCGCCCAGGGCAAGTTGGAAAGGTTACCTCAAACTCAGTCTCGTCAGTTGCCCCGTCAGGCTCTATCCGGCGACCAGTTCGAGCGAGCGCATCAGCTTCAACCAGTTGCACAAGGACACCCATAACCGGATCAACATGAAGCCGGTCGATCCCGAACTCGGGCTCGTCGAGCGCTCGGATCTGGTCAAGGGCTACGAATACGAAGACAAGAAGTACATCATCATCGAGGACAGCGATCTCGACAGCGTCAGGATCGAGTCCAATCACACGATGAACATCGAGGCCTTCGTCGATGAAGGCTCTGTCGACGTGATCTACCAGGATGCGCCCTATTATCTCGCCCCAGACGGCGCGATGGCTGAGGAAACCTTCGTCGTGCTGCGCGAAGCGTTGAAAAAGAGCGGCAAGGTGGCGATCGCGCGCCTCGTGCTTTCGAGCCGCGAACGGGTGGTGACAATCGGTGCGCGCGAAACCGGGATGTTCGTGTGTACACTGAGAAACCCGAGCGAAGTGCGCGGAACGGCTGAATATTTTGGCAATGTACCCGTTGGTCACCCGGACCCGGAAATGCTGCAACTCGCCGAAGCCTTGATCCAGCAGAAGATGACGGTCTTCGATCCGAAGAACTATGAGGACCGCTACGAGATCGCGCTGATGAAGATGATCCGCGAGAAGCTCAAAGGTCACAAGCCGATCATTGCGGCAGCCCCTGAGCGTGGCAACGTCATCAACCTCATGGATGCGCTGAAGGCGAGCCTGTCGCAGTCGAAGCCGCCTGCAAAGAGCAAGCCCAAGGCCGAGCCGGCGGCCAAGCAAACCTCCAAGGCGGCGGCGCCAGCCAAGCGCACGGCGGCAAAACCGGCCGCGAAGAAGAAAGCCTGATGGCTGTAGCAGGCCAGACATTCGGTATCGTCGGGGCGCTCTCGGCCTTCCCGCGCCGGCTGCTGGCGCGCGAGGTCGAGCGCCAGCACGGCCACCTGCGTCGCGGCCTCACGCGCCAGACGACCTATCTGGTGTTCGGCCGCAGCCTGCTTGCCAAATCGAGCGAGGCGGAGATCGAAGCCCGCTTCGATGGCGAACGCGAAAGCGGGCGATGGCTTGTCAGCGAAAACGGCTTTCTTCGCCTTCTGGGGTTGATGTCGGTGCCGGTGGCCTCCGCGCTCAGTCGCCAGTCGCTGATCGATCAGGCGAGGCTCTCGCCGCGCGTCTTCGACCTGCTCTCCCTGTTCGACGCGTTCGAGCATGACAGCGAGCCTTATTCGTTCCGCGACCTCATCCTTGCCCGAAAATATGCCGAGCTGATTGCCAGCGGGGCGAGTTGGAGCGCAATCGCACGGTCCGTTCATCGATCCGGACCGGTTGCCTCGCTGACGGCACTTTCGCTACACCATGGCGGCACCGATGCGATCTACGCCCGCAGCGCCGAGGGCCTGAGCGAGCTGAATGGGCAATTGCTCTTCGATCTCGATACACCGGACGATGGCGCCCTCGAAGATCTCTTCGATCTGGCCGAGGAGGCGGAAGCCAATGGCGACTACCTGGAGGCTGCGGCCTTCTATCAGCGCTATCTTGCCATGGACCGGACGGATTCGGTCGCGGCCTTCAACCGCGCCAATTGCCTGAAGGCGGCGGGGCGCGAGCTTGAGGCCGCCCATGATTACGCCCGTGCCATCAAGCTCGATCCATCCTTCGTCGAGGCCTGGTTCAACCTCGCGGGGCTGATGAACGAGCGGGGGCGGATCGACGCCGCGCGCCGGCATCTCAGGAAGGCGATCGAGATCGACGGCGACTATGCCGACGCCGTCTTCAATCTGGCGAAACTCGAATTCGATGCCGGCGATCTCGCGGAGGCGAGGCGCTGGTGGAGCCGCTATCTGGAACTCGATAGCGATAGCGAATGGGCGCGAACGGCGGAGCGCGGCGTGCAATATGTCGACCTGCAGGACCGCCCGAGAACAGCAGGCTGATATGGGTGACAAATTTCTCTTCGACGGACCCGACGATGCCGCGGTCACCATCCTCCTTGCCCATGGCGCCGGCGCGCCGATGGATTCGGCGTCGATGACCGCGACCGCAGGGGCGCTTGCGACGGCAGGCTTTCGTGTCGCGCGCTTCGAGTTCGGCTACATGGCGGCAAGGCGCACGGTGGAGGGGCGCAAACCGCCGCCCCGCGCCGACACGCTTAATCCCGAATACCTCGCCGCCATCGACGATCTGGACGTCAAAGGCCCACTTATCATCGGCGGCAAGTCGATGGGGGGACGCGTCGCGAGTATGGTCGCCGATCCGTTGCATGCGGCCGGCAGGATCACCGGGCTGCTCTGCCTTGGCTATCCCTTTCATCCGCCGGCCAAGCCCGAGCAGCTGCGCACCAAGCACCTGGCCGACTTCAAGACGCCGACGCTGATCTGCCAGGGAACGCGCGACGAATTCGGCACGCGCGAGGAAGTGCAGAACTACGTGCTTTCCGATGCGATCGAAGTCCTGTGGCTCGAGGACGGAGACCATGACCTCAAACCGCGCAAGAGCATTTCCGGCTTTTCGACCGCCGACCATTTGAGGACCTTGGCCGATGCGGTGGCAGCCTGGGCTGCCCGGCTGACACACTGATCCGATCGCCGGGATGAAGATCGCCACCTTCAACATCAACGGCATCAACAGGCGGCTCGACAACCTGATCGCCTGGCTGGGCGAGGCGGAGCCGGACATCGTTTGCCTGCAGGAGTTGAAGGCGACCGATCGGCAGTTCCCGCGTTCAGCGATCGAGGCGGCCGGTTATGGCGCGGTCTGGCAGGGACAATCCGCATGGAACGGTGTGGCGATCCTCGCCCGCGGCAGCGAGCCGGTGCTGACCCGTGTCGGGCTCGACCATGACCCGTCGGATGCCGAGGCTCGTTATATCGAGGCTGCCGTCAGCGGCCTCCTGGTCGCCTGTCTCTACGCGCCCAACGGCAACCCGCGGCCAGGCCCCAAGTTCGTCTACAAGCTTGGCTGGCACGAGCGTCTGGCCAAACATGCCGCCGAACTCTACGCGCTCGACCTGCCTGTCGTGCTTGCCGGCGACTACAACATCGTGCCGGAGCCTCGCGACATCTACCCGACAACCTCCTATGACGACAACGCGCTGGTCCAGCCGGAAAGCCGTGCCGCATTCCGCGACCTTCTCGATCAGGGCTGGCTCGACGCTTTGCGCAAAAAACACCCGAAAGAACAGCTTTTCACCTTCTGGGACTATCGCCGAAACCGTTGGCAGCGCGATGCGGGGCTTCGGCTCGATCATATGCTCCTCAGCCGAAAGCTTTCTCGCAAGCTGACCGGTGCCGGCATCGACCGTGAAGTTCGTGGCATGGAGGGCGCGAGCGATCATGCGCCGGTGTGGATCACGCTCCGCGATTGACATGACAATGCCGCGGGGAGACTGCACGTGCCTGCGCGACGATGATACTGTTTCGCCTTGCAGGCTGCTATTCGCAGCGCCGATCCGGGATAAACCCCGTCCGGCCTAGCGGATGAATGCGGCCACCGCGACATTCAGACTAGCCAACACGAAGGAGAACCGCATGAAAATCAGCGCACGCAACCGCCTCAAGGGCAAGATCGTCGAAGTCGTCAAGGGCGCGACCACCGCCCATGTCCGGATCGACGTCGGCGGCTCGATCGTGACGGCTGCGATCACCAACGAGTCGGTCGACGAACTCGGCCTGAAGGTTGGCGGCGAAGCCTACGCGGTCATCAAGGCCTCGGACGTCATGGTCGGCATCGACTGATAGGCTTGCGGCAAGGGCGCGCGAACCGACCGTCGCGCCCTGCCAAACCGCGGCCGGATCACGCCTTCTGGCAATGATGCACGTTGCCGTCGCCGGTCTCGAAGTCGCCGCGCTGCGGCGGCGCAATCGGCTTGAACAGCGTCCGGTCGGGCTTGAGATCGATGAGCGGCGTGCCGTCGAGGCAGTCGAGACCGCGAACGAGAAGGCTCGAGCCTTCCACGGCCCCGAGCTTGACGATCGAGGTGCCGATCGGGTTCGGCCGAACCGGCGAGCGCAGTGAGAATGTTCCGTGCACTTCGCCGTTGCTGGCGGGGCTCTGCAGCACCAGGTCGCGCCGCGAGCGGTCGAGCCAGTAGAGGATTTCCAGTCGCTCGAACGCTTCCACGCCTTTCAGAGCGAGAACCCAGGGTTCGAAGATTTCGATGCGGCAGACCGGGCCGTCATGCCGCCCCTGGCGTGGGGTTTCCATGCGCGACGTCCAGGGCGTCGAAATGCGGCCGATAAAGACGAGACCGGCGTCGGTTGGCGCGGGCGGCGCCACGGCCACCTCGTTCTCACGGATTTCGTTCTGGCGAACCATGGTCTGTTCCTTTCCTTGCAGAGGGGGCGGTGAGGCGCGGCGCACAGAGGCGGGCCTCGCTGCCGTCGATCGAGCCGATCACCACATCGATGTCGTAGAGTTGTTTGAGGGCGGTGGGCGTCAACACGTCCTTGGGCAAACCGAGCGCGATAAGCTTTGCGGCATGGAGAAGGGCGACGCGGTCCGCAACGAGGAAGGCGTGATCCGGATTGTGCGTCGAAAGCACAACCGAGAGCCCCTGTTCCGCCAGCGCCCGGACATGCGAAAGCACCCGCATCTGGTTGCCGTAGTCGAGATTGGCGGTCGGCTCGTCCATGACGAGGATGGCGGGTTCCTGCGTCAGCGCGCGAGCGATCAACGCCATCTGGCGCTCGCCACCGCTGATCTCGGTATAGGGACGCAAGGCAAGGTGGGCCATGCCGAGGCCGCCAAGCGCTTCCATGGCGATCCGGCGATCGCGGGTGCCAGGCGAGGAGAACGGCGCGAGATGAGGGGCTCGCCCCATCAACACCACCTCAAGGACCGTGAACGGAAAGAGTGCTGCATGCGCCTGCGGAACATAGGCGATCTGCCTGGCGCGCTCACGCCGTGGCCAGGCGGAAAGCGGTCGTCCGTCCAGGAGAATGTCTCCAGCCCTGACTGGCAGAAGGCCGAGCACAGTCTTGAACAGCGTCGTCTTGCCGGCGCCGTTGGGGCCAAGCAGGGCCAGAACCTCGCCGGATGCGAGCGACAGGGAGACATTCTCACCCACCGAGCGTCCGCCATAGCCAAAGGCGAGATTCCTGATCTCCAGCGTCAACGCCAGGCCCTCCGGCCGGAGGCGAGCAGCCAGAGGAAGAAGGGCGCGCCAACGGCCGCCGTCAGAATGCCGAGCGGGACTTCGATGAGCGCTATGCTGCGCGCCAGCATGTCGACGACAAGTAGATAGGCAGCGCCGGCGATCATCGACGCCGGCAGCAGGCGGCGGAAGTCCGGGCCGACCAGCATGCGCGCGATGTGCGGGATCACGAGGCCGATCCAGCCGATGACGCCGCTGACGGAGACAGCCGCGGCGGTGATGAGCGTCGCTGCCGCGATCAGCAGAGCGCGGGTCATTCGCGTATCGATGCCCAGGGTCTGTGCTTCCTCGTCTCCGAGCGTCATCAGGTTCATGCGCCAGCGAAAAAGCACCAGCGGCACCAGCCCGATCAAAAGCGCCGGCAGGATCGAGATGACGTCGAGACGGGTGATCGCCGTCAGGCTGCCGAGCAGCCAGTAGGTGATCGCCGGCAACTGGTCATAGGGATCGGCAAGGATCTTGATCAGCGATATGCCAGCACCCACAAGGGCGCCGATGGCAATCCCCGCCAGGACCAGGGTCAGGGCCGGATCGCGTCCGCGGATCGCCAAGCCAACAGCATAGACCGCAGCCACCGCAAGCAACCCGCCGGCGAAGCTGATCGCCTGGATTGCGAGGACCGGCAGCGACAGAAAGATGCCGATGACGGCGCCGAGACTGGCGCCGCCGGAAACGCCGAGAATATCCGGCGAAACGAGCGGATTTCGGAAAAGCCCCTGATAGGTGGCGCCGGCTGCGGCAAGTGCCGCGCCGATCAGCATCGCGCCTGCAATGCGCGGCAGCCGCACATTCCAGAGCACGGTCGAAAGAACGGGATCGCTCGGCTGTCCCGACAGGGCGGCGCGCAGCGCCCCGGCGATCTCCGCAGGGCCGGCATATTTGCCGACCGACATCGACACCAGGGCCAGCAGGAGGAGTGGGCCGACGAGGAGCCAGAGATTGCCCTTGCGCCCGTCGGCCGTCATTTCCGATGTTTCCTGTCTCCGGTTCATTTCGAAGCCGGCACCGCCCCCTTCAGGAGCGTGGCCACTTGTTCGTCCGTCAGGTCGACCTGGTAGAACAGCTTGTAGAAGTCGCGGGTCTCAGCCTTCAGATCGCCCTTGAAGCTATCGGGATAGAACAGCGTCTGCAGCCATGCGACGCCGATCAGACGGTTGATCGCAGGCGGCGAGTCGAACCAGCCGTAGGGCAGGGACGGCGCAGTGAACACCCGGCCGGTGGTGATTGCCTTCACATCGGCCCAGAGCGGGTCCTTCTTGGCCGAGGCTGCAAACTTGCCGCTTGCGGCGATGATGACGTCCGGGTTCCAGGAGAGGATCTGTTCGAGCGACACCTGGGTCAAGCTGCCCTTGCCGGCCGCCGCCGCGACGTTTTCAGCGCCGACGGCTTCCAGGATCTCGACATTGATCGAGCCGGAAAGCCCTGTTTCCAGCCCTTCCGGGCCGCGTCCATAATAGACGCGCGGCCGCTGATCGGCCGGTATCTTGGCAAGGTTGTCGTTCAGTTCCTTGACCCGCTTGTCGGCATAGGTCGCGAGCGTTTCGGCGCGTTCGCTCACGCCAAGCAGGGCGCCGACGTCGCGCAGCGTCTTGCCGCTGTCGGCGAAGCGGCCGTCGATCAGCACGTAGGGAATGCCGGTCTGCGCCTGCACCTTGTCGGCCAGCGAGCGGTAAGTGTCGTTGACGGTGCCGACGTCGAGAATGATGTCCGGTTTGGCGGCAAGCACCGCCTCGACATTGGCGCTGCCGCCCTTGCCCGTGAGCTGACCGTAGGTCGGCAGGTCCCGGACCGACGGCATCAGATATGCCTTTTGCTCCTCCGTCGGCTCCCGTACCCAGCCGGCGAGCTTGTCCGGCGCCAGCACGTAGGTGAGTACCGAGGCCGGCGGGCCGGCAGCAAGCACGCGGGTGATGGTATCGGGAACCTCAACCGTCCGCCCTGCAGCATCGGTGATCGTACGCGCGTCGGCTGCGCCTGAGGCAAGGCCGAGCATGGCGGAAAAGATTATCGCAAGAGATTTCAACATGGAGGCCACGATAGCGAGAGGGATCGGTCGGGCCGCACTATGGCATGCCGTTATATCTCATGGAATATATTGATTGCGCGAATTGCGATGGTGAGCTGCACTCTGATGCATTGAGATACAAATCCGCTCCTGTCGGAAACATCCGCGATACGTCGCGATGGTCCTCTGCCGCACGTGACAAGCGATCTGTGCCTCGGGCATCGATCCCATGCGGAGAGACGATGATGATCCTCTTTGTTGTAGCCTATCTTGCCGGCGTGCTGACGATCGTCAGCCCCTGCATCCTGCCGGTGCTGCCATTCGTGTTTGCCCGCGCCGGCCAGCCCTTTTCCACCAGCATTCTTCCGATGCTGCTCGCCAAGATCGTGACCTTTGCAGGCATCGCCTCGCTTGCAGCCCTCGGCGGCAACTGGGCGGTGCAGGCAAACGCCTACGGCCGCTACGCAGCGATCGCAATGCTCGCCGTCTTCGGTGTGACACTGCTCTCGACGCGGGCCGCCGCTTTTGTAACCGGTCCGTTCGTGGAACTCGGCAACCGACTGTCGCGGAAGGCCGCGACCGGGGAGAAGGGTAGCATCGGCGGCTCGATCCTCCTTGGCGTTGCGACCGGATTGCTCTGGGCGCCGTGTGCCGGGCCGGTGCTTGGCCTGGTGCTAACAGGGGCGGCGCTGAATGGCGCGAATGCGCAGACGACGCTGTTGCTTGTGGCCTATGCGGCCGGTGCTGCGACCTCGCTGGCGCTTGCCGTTCTGGCCGGTGCTCGAGTGTTCGCGGCGATGAAGCGCTTTCTCGGCCTTGGCGACCGCATCCGCCAGGGTCTCGGCGTCGCAGTGCTTGCCGGCGTTGGCGCGATTGCGCTGGGCCTCGACACCGGTCTTTTGGCGCAGCTTTCCTATGCGAGCACCTCAGGCGTCGAACAGTCGATCCTCGATCACCTGCGCAGCGGTGCATCGCCCGCGGACGTCGCAAGCACGCGTACGACCCTTGCCGCAAAGGATACGCGACAGGCGGCCTATCGCAGCGACCTTCCGGTCGAAGGACAGTTCCCGTCGCTTGACGGTGCAGTTCAGTGGTTGAATTCGAAGCCGCTGACGCCGGCCGAGCTTCGCGGCAAGGTCGTTCTCGTCGATTTCTGGACCTATTCCTGCATCAACTGCATCCGCACCATTCCTTACGTTCGGGCCTGGGCGGAGAAGTACAGGGACCAGGGCCTCGTCGTCATCGGCGTGCACGCCCCGGAATTCGCCTTCGAAAAGCAGATCGGCAACGTCGAAAAGGCGGTACGCGATTTCAAGATCACCTATCCGGTGGCGATCGACAACGATTTCGCCATCTGGCGCGCCTTCTCCAACAGCTACTGGCCGGCCCACTACTTCATCGATGCCGAGGGGCAGATCCGCTACACCCATTTCGGCGAAGGCGACTACGAAGGATCCGAGCGGGTGATCCAGGACCTGCTGGCGGAAGCAGCTGGCAAGAAAAAGGCCGAAGGCGGTCTGGTCAAGCCGGATGCGAAGGGCGCCGAGGCCTCGCCGGACCTGGCACGCCTCGGCTCAGGCGAGACCTATGTCGGCTATGCGCGCGCGGCAAACTTCGTCTCGCCCGAGGGCGTCTCGGCCAATGCAGCGGCACAGTACACGGCCGGCGAACCGGGGCTCAATGAATGGGGGTTGACCGGCAACTGGACGGTCGGCGCCGAAGAGGCGCGGCTCAACGACCCCGGCGGCGGCATCACCTACCGGTTCCGCGCGCGGGACCTGCACCTGGTGCTCGGCACTGGCGCCGGCGGCAAGCCGGTCCCGTTTCAGGTAACTGTGGACGGGGCGCCGCCGGCGGCGGACCATGGAGCGGATATCGATGCTGCCGGCAACGGTACCGTCACGGAGACCCGTCTTTACCAACTCGTCCGCCAGTCCGGCGAAGCCCGGGAGCGGACCTTCGAAATCCGCTTCCTCGCACCCGGCGCAGAAGCCTTCGTCTTCACCTTTGGATGAGAGCGTGCCGTTGGCGACAGAGACGAACTGCCAGCGCGCAACTGGTTACGCCCGCGATACGTCCAAGAAGATCTCTGGCCGCGAGCACGAGCCCTTGGTGACGAAACGCCGCTGCCGACATCAATAACGGAAGGAGCCACCATGCGTATCTTCGCAACAATTTTCGCCATCGCCGTGCTCGTGGCCGCCCCATGCGCCTGGGATAGCGACCCGAGAGAGCCTTCGCTTCTTGCCGCGCTCGTTTCCGGTTCCGGATCCGCAACGGGAGTCGAGCAGGCGGCAAGATTGCCGCACGAGGAGCTTGCCGATCCCTTCTTCAACTGATGATAGTATCGCCGTGACGAACGGCCTGAACCTTTGACACCAATCAACCTGGAGGAAAGTGACATGCTGGAGAAAACGAGAGAGCGCCAGACGGCCGGGGCTCGGACGGTATTCGTCAACGAATTGACCAACGGGATCCTCGATCCGGCCGAGCCGATGCTGGGGCCGGTTGCGGATGGGGG
>NZ_JTLA01000276.1:0-207 GCF_000799055.1 Ensifer sp. ZNC0028 | reverse complement strand
CGCCGTCGATGATCGAGGCATGGTTGAGCGCGTCGGAGATGATCGCGTCCTCTTCGCCCAAGAGCGTTTCGAACAGGCCGCCATTGGCGTCGAAACACGACGAATAGAGGATCGTGTCTTCCAGGCCGAGGAACGACGAAATCCGGGCCTCGAGTGCTTTATGCTCCTCCTGCGTGCCGCAGATGAAGCGCACCGAGGCCATGCCGT
>NZ_JTLA01000275.1:0-276 GCF_000799055.1 Ensifer sp. ZNC0028 | reverse complement strand
CCCGCCGTTCAGCAGATTGTGCACGAGGGAAGAGATGAAGACGGTCTTTCCCGCACGGGAAAGGCCGGTGACGCCGAGCCGGATCGAAGGGTTGACGAGGCCGGAGGCGCGGTCGGTGAGATTGTCGAGCGCGATCAGCGCGTCGTCTTTGAAGCTGGTCAGGTTAGGCGCCAAGTCTTGGTCTTTCTTGCGGCGTGTTTCCCGGGATCGTTCGGATCGGCGAGCCTGCGGAACGGCGATCGGCTGCAGGCTGCCTCCGCGATATAGGCACTAATT
>NZ_JTLA01000274.1:0-248 GCF_000799055.1 Ensifer sp. ZNC0028 | reverse complement strand
CCCGGATAGATCTCGACGCCGAGTTCTTCCGCCTTTGTCGCCAGCCAGCGACAGACGTTGCCAAGCGAGACGATGTAGTTGCCATGATTGTTCATCAACGGCGGCATCAAAAAGTTCGGCAGGCGGATCGAGCCGGCGGGTCCCAAAAACAGGAAGTGATCGTCCTTCACTTCGGTCTTGAACGGATGGTCGGCGTCCTTACGCCAGTCGGGCAGCAGCCTATCGATGCCGATCGGATCGACGACGGC
>NZ_JTLA01000273.1:0-247 GCF_000799055.1 Ensifer sp. ZNC0028 | reverse complement strand
AGGCGCGCCAGGCCGGAAAGATCGTGGCGAGGAAGGAAAGGGTCAGCGCCATGACGATGACAAGCGCGGTCTCATGGGCGTTCATGTCGGCCGGAAGCTGGTTCAAGAAATAGAGTTCCGGGCTGAATATCGTCGTCCCGGAGATCCAG
The DNA here is from genome assembly GCF_000799055.1 of Ensifer sp. ZNC0028. Taxonomy (NCBI): domain Bacteria; kingdom Pseudomonadati; phylum Pseudomonadota; class Alphaproteobacteria; order Hyphomicrobiales; family Rhizobiaceae; genus Ensifer; species Ensifer sp. ZNC0028. The sequence goes on along the minus strand of NZ_JTLA01000273.1, from coordinate 98 downwards.
GAAAAGAACTGCCGGATGGATTCGATGTTGAGGCAGACGACGACGCCGAGCACCACGCCCGCGACCGTTCCGGCAACACCGATTGCAGCACCCGTCAT